>CAMNMO010000032.1 GCA_946544695.1 uncultured Ruminococcus sp.
GTTTACTTCCACGCCGCAGCCAAGCACTTTGATAAGGTCGGTGATTATCTCGTTTTTGAATATCTTGTCGTAGTCGGCTTTAAGGCAGTTGAGTATCTTACCCCTTACAGGTATAACTGCCTGGAATTCTGCGTCCCTTGCCAGCTTTACCGAACCCAGTGCCGAGTCACCCTCCACGATGTAGAGTTCTCGTCTGCTGAGATCCTTTGAACGGCAGTCAACGAACTTCTGCACCTGATTGGAAAGGTCGATGGTGCCCTGAAGCTTCTTCTTTATATTCAGCCTTGAAGTTTCGGCACTTTCACGGCTTCTCTTGTTTACCAGCACCTGTTCTGCTATCTTCAGTGCTTCATCGGGGTTCTCTATGAAGTAGATCTCCAGATTGTGCTTTAGGAACTCAGTCATGCATTCCTTGATGAACTTGTTGGTGATAGCCTTTTTGGTCTGGTTAGCATAAGAGGTCTGCGTGGAGAACGAACTTGATACCAGCACCAGGCAGTCAGCAACGTCCTGGAAGTTTATGGGCTTCTCGTTCTTGTTGTACTTGTTGTTGTTTTTGAGATATGCATTTATCTGCGAGGTGAATGCGCTTCTGACCGCATCATCGGGCGAACCGCCGTGTGAAAGGAAGCTGGAGTTATGGAAGTATTCCAGATCCTGCACCTTATTTGAGAACACAAAGGAAACGCCCAGCTTGACCTTGTATTCTTCCTTGTCGGCACGGTCTCTGCCTCGTCTGTCACCTGTGAAATACTGCACGTTTGTCAGGGTATCTTCGCCTGCAATTTCCTTTACATAATCAGCGATGCCGTTCTCATAGAAAAAGGTCTGTTCCTCAAAGGAACCGTCTGCGTTCTGCACCCTCAGCAAAAAGCTGACACCGGGGTTTACCACCGCCTGTTTCTTCATAACATCAGCGAAGTATTCCTTCTCTATATTGATATCGGTGAACACATCGAGGTCAGGCTTCCAGTGGGTGCGGGTACCTGTTTTTTTCTGCTTGGTCTCTTCCTTTTTGAGACCGCCCACATTCTCGCCCTTCTCAAAGTGCAGTCCGTACTTAAAGCCGTCACGGATGACCTCAACGTCCATGTATTCAGAGGCATACTGCGTAGCGCAGGCACCCAGTCCGTTAAGACCCAGTGCGAATGAATAGTTCTCGCCCGAGTTGTTGTCATATTTACTACCCGCATACAGTTCGCAGTAAACGAGTTCGTAGTTGTATCTTTTTTCACGGGGGTTGTAATCCACAGGGCAGCCTCGTCCGAAGTCCTGCACCTCTATGGAATTATCGTTATATTTTGTGACGATTATCTTGTCACCGAAGCCTTCTCTTGCTTCATCGATGGAGTTGGACATTATCTCAAACACCGAGTGCTTGCAGCCCTCGATGCCGTCCGAACCGAAAATTACCGCAGGGCGCTTACGTACACGGTCAGCGCCTTTGAGCATCGTAATATCTTCATTACCGTAATCCTGTTTCTTCTTTGCCATGTCAAAACCTCACAATATATATAGTAAACGACAGATCAATATTCACTTAGACCGACATAGGCAGCCCTGTTTACAAAGCATCGGGCTTGTCACCGCTGATATGAAGCTGACGTTATAAACGGTCGTTTGTTATCAAACGGCATAAAACGCAGAGTTATCCTGCCGTTTACTTAATTTCTGCATACTAAATTATTATAACACATTTCAGTGGGATTTGTAAAGACCTTGTCAAAAAAATTTACGAAATGCAGCTGCATCAGGGAATATTTTTGTACACATAAAGAAAAACATCGGCGCATGCAGGTCTGCATACGCCGTGAAAGCTTATCTTATCGTTTTGCGTTTGGTCTTTTTTTCAGTGGGCACAGGCTTTTCCTCAGCAGCCCTGTCCTCGAACAGTGCTTCGCCATCAGCAGCAGAAAGGCTTGCTTCCTCGGGATTTACCTCACCACGCTGGTCGTAATAGGGCTGTATGACATTCTTGCGGATAACAGGGTAGCAGTTGAAGCATGCCACGAATGTCAGGAAAGTGAACGGGAATATCATCACCAGTGCGATCCCCACAGCGGGGTGTATCAGCAGTGTCAGGTAATTGACAAGTATTATGAACAGCGACGCCAGCAGCGTGAAAATGGTCTGTTTAATGCCTATGCTGACAAGGAAAAGCGCATTGCGCAGTATCTGTTTCATGTTCAGGTTGGTCGAACACATCATCTGATAGATGTAGAAATGCATCATGAAGAACACCAGCATACACGCCATGCAGATAATGTAGGGTATGTACATTACAGAGTTTTTGTCAGCCATACTCTGGTACATGGGCACGCCCACGATGAAGCTTACTATCGCTATCGAATCTATGTAGCCCATTATCAGTCCCTGTTTCATGTTAAGCTTGAACGCCCTGAAAAAGTCATGCAGCACGAATGTGTGCCTTTCCTGCGAGAAATTGCGTACAACTCTGGTCATAGCAGCAGTCGCAGGTCCCATGATACCTGATATAACTATCAGCAGCAGCCATTTCAGGTTTTCGCTCGCCAGCAGTATGGCTGCGAACAGCGGTATCAAAAACAGGAAATACAGCAGGTTAAGTCCCATCAGCTGCCAGCAGTGCCTGAAATAAACTTCCCAGAATTTAAAGAACGGTCGTTTCTCGTGGGGCGTTTTCAGTACGCCCTTGCCGGGGGTATCGTAGTTTCCGAATAATGCCATTTTACACTCCTTGAAGTTCTGCCGACTTATTTTAAACGACGCAGCGGTGTCACTAAGTCAGCTTGCCGATAAAAAGATAATTGCTTATGGTATCAGCACATGCCGCCAGTGCCAGCATCGCTTCGATGACCAGCAGCTTTGTGCCATATAGCTTAACGGTATCTGCCAGCCCCTGCACCTGTCGGTCAGCAAGGGTGATCCGCAGATAGATATTTGATAGACAGATGGCTTCTCTTGCGGCAGCTATCAGCGCCAGCATAGCTATGAATGCGCCAGGTATCAGCAGGCATGCCGCATAGGGTGCAGCTGCTTTGCCCACCGCTGAATAAGTCTCGGTCAGCGTATAGCCCAGCCCCATGCCACGCAGTATCAGCAGTGCCAGTTCAAAGGGCTGACCCGCTGCGCAAAGTCCCGAAAGTGCGATCGCCAGCAGGAACACAGTGCTGCCCATAAGCGACCCTGCCATTATCCTGCCGTAACTCATCTCAGCCCGCAGCTGGAGACTGCTGCCACGAAACAGCATCAGCCTGTCCGCCTGTGCGCTGTTAAGGCAGAAGCACATCGCCCCAAGCAGCACCCCGACTATCGCAGCCCCGCATAGAAAAGCAAAGCTGCCCCTGCTGTATACCGCATTTTCCTTGCCGTCCGTCCTTGTCAAGCTTGTCTGCATTTCCATCACCTCATTAATGGATATGCAGCGTTATGTGTTTATATTACTTTGCCAGTTCGTAAGCACGCTTGGTGCAAGCCTCACAGCATTCACGTACAGCCTTGTCCAGTCCGTTCTCACGCAGCTTTTCAAGACCTGCAATGGTGGTGCCGCCCTTTGAGGATACCATCGTTATCAGTTCGTCGATAGTCCTGCCGCTGTCGGTTATCATCTTGGCAGAACCTATCAGCGACTTGGCAAACAGATCGACAGCAGCCTTTTCGTCAATGCCGACGCTTTTTGCGTACTCAATGAAACTCTGTGCATACAGGTAGATGAAAGCGGGAGAAGAACCGTTGATAGCGATTATCTCCTTCATCTTGTCCTTAGGCAGTACCGCAAAGATGCCGCATGAACCGAAGATATCGCACACAAGTTTGAATTCATCATCACCGACGCTTTCGGACTTAGCCAGTGCGGTAGCGCCTTCGCCAAGCAGCAGGGGAGTATTTGGCATTACCATTACCACCTTAGCACCTGCTATGGTCTTTGAAGCTATGTAGTCATCAGTTATGCCTGCGCATATAGAAACGATGACCTTATCAGCTGTGACCTCATCTTTGATGTCAGCCAGCACTTCATCAAGCTGCTGCGGCTTTACTGCCAGGAAAACGTAATCGCACTTGCTTACCAGTTCAGCGCTGTTATTTTCAGAAGCCGCACCCAGCTGTTCAGCACGCATCATTGCTTCCTGCGACGGGTCGAACACATGCAGTGCTATGCTGTCAGCCATGCTGCTGCCTGTGATGCCCTTCATTATAGCAAAGCCCATATTGCCTGCGCCTATGAAGCCAACATTATATTTCATTATAAACACTCTCCCATTCAAAAATAGATGTGATGACAGTAAGGGGAACACGATCATTCCCACAGACCGACTATTTTTATATTATAATACATTTTCCACAAATATTCAAGTCCTTTTTTGCGCATAATGTGTGAACGAACATGCATGAACTGCGAAAAATAGTCAGTCTAACGAAGGTAAGGGTGAAGGTCCACAGCAGCAGGCATACCGTGTTCGGTTGGAATATTGAATATTTGAACATCGTTCGGGTATATCGGTTCAAATCTTGTCATTGACAAATGCGGGGGCATGGTCTATAATATTACAAAATCAGTTTGCAAGAGGTGGAATATATGAGCGATAAGATCTATGACCCCGTTGACCCGAATGCGCAGCCTTGCGTCAGGAATGTGCTGAAATATTTTTCTGACATTTCGGGCGACAGGATAATTACAGGTCAGCACACACAGACGATGGCGATGGAGGAACTTGGGTGCATCAGGCGTGTCACAGGCAAAGAACCCGCACTTTTGGGATTTGAACTGCTTTCCTATTCACCGAACATAAATTATGCCGATACCGATGATGAATGCATGATTGAGGTCACCGAGAACTACGGCACACTGAAAAGGGCGTGGGAGTGGGCTGAGAAAAAAGGGCTGATAACATTTACCTGGCACTGGTTCTCGCCGCTGAGCGGTCACTCAAAGTCATTTTTTACCGAGAACACCGATTTTGATGCTTCGCAGGCAGTTATCGCAGGCACGCCCGAGAACAAGGCACTCATATCCGACCTTGACTGCATGGCGGGAATACTCAGACCTTTCTGCGATAAGGGTATACCCATACTCTGGCGGCCTTTCCATGAATGCGAAGGCGGATGGTTCTGGTGGGGCGCAAAGGGCGGTGAGGTCGTCAAAAAGCTGTGGCGGCTGATGTTTCAGCGTTTTACAGAGGTGCACGGGCTGAATAACCTGGTGTGGGTATGGAACTCGACTCTCCGTGAATGTTATCCCGGTGATGATGTGGTCGATGTTATCTCAAGGGACATGTATCCCGAAAAGCACACCCATACCGCCTGTGAGAATGAGTACAACGAACTGGTAAAGATAACAGAACAGCCGAAAGTCGTGCTGATAGGCGAGATAGGCACACTGCCTGACGCTGACGAACTCCACGAAAAGGGGATAGGGTGGTCAAGCTTTATGATATGGTCGAAGGTGTTCTGCCTGACGGAAGATTTCAATAGCTTCGACTATCTGAAAAAGCTGTATGACAGTCCCTACGCTGTAACTAAGGACGAACTGCCCGAACTTTACTGAGGAGGTGTGAGTGTGGCAGAAAAGGATAAGCTTCACACGGGTGAACTGTATCTGCCTGATGACGGCGAGATACTGGTGTATCAGACAGCATGTCTCGACCGTCTGTATGAATACAACATGACCCGCCCCACTGAGGGTGAAAAGCGTGCTGCATTGCTGAAAGAGATGTTTGCCGAGATAGGAGATGGCTGTTACATCGAACCGCCGTTTCATGCGAATTTCGGCGGTGCACACTGTCATTTCGGCAAAAAGTTATATGCCAATTTCAATCTTACACTGGTTGACGACACACACATCTATGTGGGTGACAACACAATGTTCGCCCCCAACGTGGTGGTAGCAACTGCGGGTCACCCACTTGAACCTTCGCTGAGGAATGACGGCTATCAGTACAACATGCCTGTGCACATCGGCAAAAACTGCTGGATAGGCGCAGGGGTGCTGATAATGCCCGGGGTCACCATCGGGGATAATGTGGTGATCGGCGCAGGCAGCGTGGTAACAAAGGATCTGCCATCGGGCGTGCTGGCATTCGGTGTGCCCTGCAAGGTACAGCGTGAGATAGGTGAACATGACAGGGAATTCTATTTCAAGGACAGGCGTATCCCGCAGCAACTGAGAGACAGATACGGGATATAGCATCGGGTATAAAGAAAAAAGGCTGCAAGTTATAGCTTGCAGCCTTTTGAATTTCGGATAGGTCCGTGCGTTTCCCGCACTATGACTTTTCCCCGCCTTTATAAAAATATACTTCCCCAAGTACAATTAAATTATAACGTTTTCGCTGAGATTTGTCAATAAGGGCTTTATTTACGTAATTGTTTTAAAAAATATGTTTTTTTATCTATCAGACCCGTCTTTGTGTATCTGTAACATTAATTTATAGTTAATTTCAGGAAATTTCAGCAAAAAACTGGTTAGCAGAACGAAAATGACCGCTATTCAGTTTCGCAGCAGGCTTAAAGGTTTCGCTTTAAAATTCACAAAATATTTACAAAATAAAAAGGAGCGGTGCAATGACCGCTCCGAAAAAACTTATGCAGCAGTTCTTGTGCCGAACATGCGTTTGTAAGCGATGAATACCGCAGGGAGTATCACAAACATAAGCGGGATATCTGCTGCCAGCTGCACCAGATTCTTTATGACCCTGGCTGCAATGGCTGCACCGTAAGCCTGTTTTGGTATAAAGCCGTAGTGCATATTGAGTGCAGTGTTGATGAAAATATTGATAATAGTGATGTTCAGCAGCTTTGCAACTACTATTCGTACAAAAAACTGTACACTCAGTCCGCTCTTGCTCTTAACATTTTCCAGCGACTCAGTCTTGTTTTTCAGGATCGAGAAGTCTGTCTTATGGTAAAGAACAGCGCCGTAGATAAGTCCCGACATGCCCTGAACGAGAGTGTACACAGGCAGGAAGGGTGCGCCTGCTGGGTTTACCATAAAGCCCAGCACATCACAGATAAGTCCTGCGAAGAAACCGACAGTCGGACCGAAAAGCAGACCTATGCAGGCAGCCGCAAGGTAAGCGAAGCTTATCTTGAAATAGGGCGTGTTGATGGTCAGCGATTCCAGCACCACCGACATGGCGATGAAGATGCCTGTGATAGTCAGGCTTCTGAGATTGGTGAACTCTTTCGCCGATCTTGTGAATGACGAAATAAAGCTTTTCATAGATATGACCTCCTTTAGTCACAACAGCTTCGTGCATAAAGGAGCAGTCTATGAAAAGCTTCTCTTTTACACATTCAGCGGGATGCGAGCGCCGAACCGCAAGGTAAGCCTTTTCGTTCTGTCAGCAACTCCCCGTCTGACAGACACTTAACGCAGGGCACTCTACTCTGTATATGTCAGCCGCCTTATGCGGCAAATGACCTGATTTTTAGAACGCAGTCTCGTTCAGTATAGCGTAAAGATCGTCCTCGAAGGCCTTCTTCATGGAAAGAGCCTCCTGGATATCTACATCATAGATCTGGTTGTTCTTCAGACCTACAACTCTGTTGCCGATGCCCTTTTCGAGCAGTTCAACAGCGTGGTAGCCCATCTGTGTAGCAGTTACTCTGTCTCTTACAGTAGGCGAGCCGCCTCTCTGTACATGGCCGAGTATGGTAGCTCTGGTCTCAACGCCTGTCTTTTCCTGGATAAGCTTGGTGATCTCCTCAGTCTTGCCGACACCCTCAGCAACAACTATAAGGAAGTGAGTCTTGCCGCTCTTCATCACCTTCTGCATTTTAGCGCAGATAGCGTCGATATCATAATCCTCCTCGGGAGTGATAACAGCCTCAGCACCAACAGCCAGACCAACGTTGATAGCTATATAGCCTGCATTTCTGCCCATTACCTCAACAACAGAGCATCTGTCGTGGGACTGAGCGGTATCTCTGATCTTGTCGATCATTTCCATTGCAGTATTCATAGCAGTATCATAACCGATGGTATACTCGGTGCAGGAGATATCATTATCTATCGTACCTGGCAGACCGATGCAGGGAATACCCTGAGCTGACAGATCGGCTGCACCTCTGAAAGAGCCGTCGCCGCCTATTACAACTATACCGTCAAGACCGATCTCTCTGCACTTGTCAGCGCCCTTCTTGACACCTTCGATAGTTCTGAACTCGGGACATCTTGCTGTGTACAGACATGTACCGCCTCTCTGGATAATGCCTGAAACGGTCCTTGCATTCATATCAATGATCTCGCCGTTGAGCAGACCATTGTAACCACGCTTGATACCGACTACCTCCATGCCCCTCTGAAGTGCTGCTCTGCAAACTGCTCTTACAGCAGCATTCATTCCGGGTGCGTCGCCACCGCTGGTGAGAACGCCGATCTTCTTTGCCATATTATATACCTCCAAATATGGGCATGGATACTCCACTATCCTCGCCCTTTTTCTACTTATTTTCCTATCTAAGAATAGCACAAAGCCCTCGACTTGTCAAGGGCTTTGATAACGTTTTAACTTTTTTTCAAAAACACTTCAGATGAAGTTCAATATTTTTTGCATATTTCCGAAAACGTTTAATACGCTTGTTCCTCATCGCCGCCATTGTCATTGTTTTCGGCGGGTGCTTCAGTTACTGGTGCCTCTGTTTCGGCGGGCAGCTGCTGAGTTTCAGCGGGCTGCTGTTCTGTTTCAGCCTGGGTCTCGGACTGTGTTTCGCTCTGTTCACCCGATTCGGTCTCGGCTGAGCTTTCATCGGTCGAGGAAGCGGTAGTTGTGGTCACAGTTATCTTGCCGTTGCATACGACAACTGTCAGCACCTCACCCTTTTCGATATTGATGAAGTTGCCTGCGGTGATGCTTGTTCTGATGACGTAATCCACGTCAACATTGGCAGACTTCTCATTAGTCACCTTATACTTGATGAACAGGCTGTCCAGCAGGTCGAGGTACTCCTTCTTGGAATAGCCTGCGCAATCGGGCACGGGTATGCTGGGCGGACCTGCGCAAACTTCCAGCACCAGTTCATTCTGTCTTTCGGGGGCATAATCCGAACCCTCGGGAATGCTCTGGCTCTTGACATAGCCCGGTTCATCCGTATCGGAATAGTAGTACTTCGGCTTGAGCTCAAATTCATCGCCCATCTGTCTTTCGACTTCAAAGTAGGTCAGACCCACAACATTCGGCATTATCGAACCCGTGCCGAACTCAGTGTCATCTATGGGCGCTGTTTTCTCGGTCGATGCGGTAGTGCCGTAATTGTAGCTGTCTTCTTCCTCGCTGTCGTTCTCATAGTCATAATCGATGGCAGGTGTGCGGGAAGATGTCTTATCCGTTTCGGAGGGCGGTGCGAAAAGCTGTGTCATCAGGTATATACCGATGCCCAGAAGTACGGCAAGCACCACGAATCCCACGATGGTGGCAAGGCGGCTGCCTTTTTTCTTCTGGGGAGCTTTGCGGTTCTGTCCTTCGCTCCTGCGCTGTCTTTCTTCACGGGGTATATGCTGTATCGGGATCGTCTGTGTTGACCCCTTGGAATGTTCCATTCTGGGCGGCTGTTCAAAAAGACCCGAGACCAGTTCTGTGACGGTCTGTGTTCTTTCCTCGCCACGCACAGCCATCGCTTGTGCCAGCGCATCGGAGATATGTCTCGGAATGCGTGGGTTGATGCGTGCGGCTTCCACCAGTGTATCGTTATGTATCCTTGTATTCGCATCGAGCGGCATGCAGCCTGTCAGTATGCGGTAAATGACAGCAGCAACGGCATAAACATCTGTCCATGTACCCTGCCACTGCAGCGACGAATACTGTTCGGGTGCGGTGTAGCCCGAATAGAAATCAGGCATCATACCTGTGTTGGAAGTCCTTATAGAACTTATGCAGAAGCCCGTCAGCTTCAGTTCACCGTCGGTAGTCACGATGATGTTCTCAGGCGAGATGCCCCTGTGGATAATGCCTGAGTTGTGTATTATATTCAGTGTTGTGAACAGTGGCACGAACAGCTTCTTCACCTGTTCCCAGGTCAGGAAGCCCGTGTTTGACTGGAGAAATTTCTTCAGCGAAACGCCTTCAACGTATTCCAGTATTACATAGGTCGTGTTGTTCTCGGCGAACATATCCTTTGCAGTGACGATATGGGTCAGGTTGCGCATACGTGAAAGTACCTTGTTCATATCCGCAAATTCCGACATAAAGGTCTTATACTTTGCAAGACAGTCCTGATTCACCTTTATATTCAGACCGTCGGGTTCTCTTTCGCAGAGTGTATCGGGCATATATTCACGGCAGACGCACTTGCATTTGCCCACCATATCATAACATATATAAGATGCACCCTCGCCGTTATAGGACAGCATCTTGCCTATAACATATCTGTTGTCCAGCACAGTTTTCGGTGCTAAATAAGACTGCAAATGGGGAATATCGTCCGAATAGCTGCAATAATGGCAGTGCCCGTCGGCATCAAGTTCATTCATGCAGCCCATGCACAGCTTAACACTCGGTTCCATACCGAACCTCCTTACTTTATAATATAAGGCAGCCACGCTGCCAATGTAAAAACTTTCCTTACAATACCGAGCCGCCATTGCTGACGGCGCTTAATAATATTACCAACTTTTCAGCATAAAGTCAAGCATATATCCGTATTTGTACCGTATGTGAAACAATTTGTATTCTTTCTGTAAGATTTCTCATCATACGACATCTTTATAAAGGAACAATGTGTTCCGTTCATGTTGGGGCAATGAAAATGCTGTAAACTATTTGCGAAGCAGCTTTTTATAGAAACTTCCCGTCAGTGATGCGGGCATGATGAACATTATCAGCTGTGCCGCAGCAGTCACTGTGAAGTCCCACAGGCTTGAAAAGCCCGAGCGGTGTATCTTCCATCTTACAGCGATAAAAGACTTTGTGTTCGCCCAGTTGCGGCGTCTGTCATAGTTGCCTTCGGTGACACGGTAGCGCACCAGCACCTTAGGTATGTTCCTGCCCACAGCGCCTGCCGCCAGCATTCTCACCACGAAGTCGTAGTCCTCACACCTGCGCACTGTCGAATATCCGCCGATCTTTTCGACCATTGACTTTTTATAGACCAGTGTCGGGTTATTGAAGGGATTTCTCCTTCTGGCAAACTTGCGTATGGCTGCATTGCCGATGGGTGTTTTCTTGACAGCTATCTCCTCACCTGTGGCACTGTCGAATTCGCTGATATAAGCGCCCAGCATATCAACTCCCGGGTGTTTTGCCATCAGGTACAATGAAAGTTCGCATCTTTCGGGCAGTGCGATATCGTCCGAATCCATCTTGACGATATACTCATTCCTGCACACTGCAAGACCTGCGTTGGCACATTCGCCCACGCCCACGTTCTTTTTCATTCGCAGCGGTCTGAAAAAGCTGTACTTCTCCTCATACTCGCTGACTATCTCATCAAGTTCATCGGTGAGGGGACCGTCACATACCAGCACGAAGTCATTTGTAACAAAGGTCTGTCCCAGCATACTGTCGATGCACGCCCTGAAACGGTCGGGCTTTTCGCCGCTGTAAACTGACATAAGCACACTGTAATCGGGCAGCTTCACGCCTTTTCTCTCCATCAGCATGCACCTCCATCTTTTATCATACATAGTTATTGTAACATTTTTATTTGTTTTTGTCAACATACTGTGTATGACAGTTCGTACACAAATAATATAAATATGGCATTTATATCAATTTCTTAATCGCATAAGGCAAAAAACACAGCGTTGTCATCGGGGCAGAAAAAATGTGCATAACTCCATATATAGCTATATAGCGTGTATTGCGGTGCATTATGCCCGAGAAACGATGTATTTAGTTAAGTATTTGTGTCTATGTACACAAAATATTCAAGCAAAATTAACGTTTTTTTGGAGCATACAAAGGGGTGCAAAATGTGAATTTGTAAATATTTCTATGTTAAAATAATTGTCAGGAATGGGGTGTAACATGCCTGCAAATTAACATCAGCGATTTGCAGTGGCAGTGTGGAAAAGTAAGCTAAATGCTGAAGGAGGGATAGTATGTATTTCTATCAGCGCATCAGAGACCTGCGGGAGGATAACGATCTTTCACAGCAGAAAGTGGCGGAACATCTGGAGATAACCAGGCAGCAGTATCAGTTATATGAATGCGGCAAGCGAGAGATGCCCATGCATCTTTTTATCAGACTGGCGGATTTTTACAAGGTCAGCCTTGATTTTCTTGCGGGCAGAAAGCTGCACAGACAGGACAAGGACGCCTGAACAGGATCTATCAGTGAAAGAACATGGCTGTCGTCATAGCGTCAGCCTTTCTTTTGGTGGCAAAAAATCACAGGCATAGTATAAAAAGCACACATGCTTCATGAAACATGTGTGCTTTGTTTTTTTTCTTAGTACCAGATCACAGGCGGCTCGAAATCGTTGTTTTCATAGAACGTTCCGTCGTCTATCTCCTTGCGGTACTTTTCTACCGCTTCATCAACATTCTTGCAGTCACCGTAGATTATGTATCTGAGGAAAGCTGCGTTAGCCTGGAACTGCCACGGCTGCAATAACAGACAGCTCTGGCTGTACATGATACCATTGGAATAATATTCGTCAGCGGGTACTCTCATCTGCTGTATATCGTAACTCATGTAATCAAAGGCGTCGAGCAGCAGCTCTGCTATCTCGCCTTCTTCAAGGTCGGTCTCGACTTCGGGCAGTACCTTGTTCATCAGCTCGTCAAGCTCCACCAGACTCAGCTGCTTCGCTTTGGAGACTATCTTGCTTATCGTCTCACGCTGACGCATCGTTCTGCCGTAGTCGTCGCCGCAGCCGTATCTTGTTCTTGCGTAAGCCAGCGCCTGATTTCCGTTGAGGTGCAGGTGCAGCGAATTGTCCTCATCGGACTCATACTCGATGCTTGTGCAGAATTTGCCTTCCACATCATAGTAGTTCACAGACTCGTCCTTGCCGTACTGTGAAAGATCCACATAGTCGGTCTTTTTGGGGTTGCCCAGATATTTGTTCTGCTCATTCAGCGGGTCGCACATTGCAACTGCTTCGGTGTAGCTTACGTCCATATCAAGTCCGCCCACAGCCTCAACGATATCTATGAATTGCAGGAAGTTCACCTTTACCGTCCTGTCGATGGATATGCTGAAATGGTCTTCGATGACTTCCGAAAGGTACTCGGCACCGCCGTACCAGTAAGCCTGATTCAGCTTGTTGGTGACGTTGAACTTTTCCATATATACCCATGTATCTCTCATAAGCGAGGTGAGAGTTATGGTGCGGTGCTCCTTATTGATGGATATGAGCATCATAACATCTGTGTTGCCACGGTCCTGTGTGGCGGTATCACGTATATCCTCACCTATCAGCAGAATGTTCATGACATTCTCGTTGGATATCTTTTTGGACTTCTGCTTCAGCATGTTGCGCAGTTCTTCTTCCTTCTCCTTATCATCGAAGGTGTCCTCGCCTTCCACGAGGTCTCTCGCATCGACAGGCGGCTTTTCCGTCCTGATGGAATTGTCCCTGTCTTTCAGCAGACCTGTGTAGTGGAAGAACAGCACCACGCCTATGCCCATCACCAGTACCAGCGCCAGAAAAATGAATCCCAGTGTGACGCCCGTTTTTTTACGTATGCTCCAGCCGCCACGC
>CAMNMO010000033.1 GCA_946544695.1 uncultured Ruminococcus sp.
ATTCAATAGGGAGGTTCTTTTTAATGGCAAGCGTATCATTAAGAGAAATTTATAAGAAGTATGCCGGCGGCGTTATCGCTGTTTCCGACTTCAACATTGAGATCAAGGATAAGGAATTCATAATCCTGGTAGGCCCTTCCGGCTGCGGTAAGTCTACAACACTGAGAATGATCGCAGGTCTGGAGGAGATCAGTGAAGGTGAGCTGTACATCGGTGACAGACTCGTAAACGATGTAGCACCTAAGGACAGAGATATCGCAATGGTTTTCCAAAACTACGCTCTGTATCCTCACATGACCGTATTTGAGAACATGGCATTCGGTCTGAAGCTTAGAAAAGTCCCCAAGGACGAGATAGCAAGAAAGGTTGAAGAAGCTGGTAGAATCCTCGACATCTCTCACCTGCTGGACAGAAAGCCTAAGGCTCTTTCCGGTGGTCAGAGACAGCGTGTGGCTCTGGGTAGAGCTATCGTTCGTGAGCCTCAGGTATTCCTGCTTGACGAGCCTCTTTCCAACCTGGACGCTAAGCTGAGAGCACAGATGAGAACCGAGATCTCCAAGCTGCACAAGAAGCTGGGTACCACATTCATCTACGTTACTCATGACCAGACAGAGGCTATGACAATGGGTGACCGTATCGTTGTTATGAAGGATGGTTACATCCAGCAGATCGATACACCTACCAACCTGTACAACAACCCTGTTAACCAGTTCGTTGCAGGTTTCATAGGTTCACCTCAGATGAACTTCATCGATTCCAAGCTGCTGAAGATCAACGGCAAGTATGTTGTTGAGTTCGGTTCTGAAGATACCAAGACCTCTAAGGGCGTTAAGTATCAGGTAGAAGTTCCCGAGAGCAAGGCTGATCCTGAGGCACTGGAGCCTCTGGTAGATCAGGAAGTTGTTCTGGGTGTAAGACCTGAGTGCATACACGATGAGGAGATGTTCATTTCCGCTGCTAAGACAGGCGTTATCAACGCTACCGTTGAAGTAACCGAAATGATGGGTGCTGAGACTTATCTGTACCTGACCTGCGAGGGCATCAACCTGACTGCAAGAGTATCGCCCAGATCTACCGCCAGACCTCAGGACGAGATACAGGTAGCTCTTGATCCCAACAGGATCCACATCTTCGATAAGGAGACTGAGAAGGCTGTTGTAAACTGATAGCTTCCCTATTTTGAATATTGACGCCCTTTCTGTAAAAGAGAGGGCGTTTTTGTTTGTTATGACAGCTTTGGTGTATGATGTTTGTGCAGCATGACAAAATTCATCAGATATGCCATAAGAACAGTGCTGCCCGTGCGTATATATATCGGGAGGGGATAACTATGTCCAAGATCAAGAACGTTTTTGGGCGGCTGATGGCAGCGGCAGGTACCTTCTGCGGATTTTTCGGCATGGCGGCAGTTTTGTTTTGGCTGATATATGACGGTGGAGCCCCCCATAAGATCAGGTGGGATATAGTGCTGACATTTTTGCTGCTGCTGTTAAGCTGCGGCATTATGGGCATATCTCAGCTGCGCAGGCTGAAATACGGCGATAAAATGTTTATGCCCGTGCTGTATTTTCTGCTGACGGTGTTTGCTGTATGGTGGACGGTCAGCGCAGGCGTTGATATTTACAAGCGTATCACGATGCAGGCACCCTACGGTCTTACAAACGGCATCATAGTGCTTGGGCAGAAACTCTGAGAAAGGTCTGTTGGTCTTTGGAGAGGAATATGGTAAAGAAAAGATCCCTTGTGGTCATCATAGTGTGTCTGGCGGCGCTGGCGCTGGGCGGCTGTGTGCCTGACAGGTATCTGCGGTTCGTAAATGAAGATCTGCCCGAAGGCTGGGGAATGTACCTGCTGATCGAGCCGCAGGCGGGCGATGAGGTAACGGAGGCTGAGGACGATGACCTGAAAAACTCTGAGATAGGGCAGTATGATGAGGACGGCTGCTATATCTCGGAGAGGATAGAGGGTATGGATACTTTTCACAGAGCTGATATGACCACCCTGCATTTTCGCAGCAGATATATGATGGAGGAATTCTGCAAAAAGTACAGGAAAGTCCGCATAGCCATAACTGATGACAAAGGCAGGGTGCTGAGGGTCAGCGATGACTACGATATACTGTGCAGGGACAAATACGCCATCGTGGTGACGACCGAAGTCGATACACAGACAGCTGAACTGAAATGCAAAGCGCTGGAAAGACGGCATATTTTCGGTGAATACGATGACTTCCTGATGGTAGTGCTGTGGGTGGGCGCTATCGCTTCGGGGATAGTGCTGACAGCGGTGATGATAGTCTGTCTGGCGGTGAAGAACAAGCCGTCACGCATAGTTGCGGCGATCGCCTTTGTGCTTATGAGTATTTGCAGTGTCCTGCTGACGACATGGCAGCTTATCTACTGCCTGGTGCCTTATTACGACATCAACGACAAAGGTCTTACGGAATTTGTCCTTCGGGATATATTCACCGAGAACATTTCCTGGCTGGTGGGGACTTTGCTGTTTGGAATATTCATGGCGACGGCAAGGTCTGCAAAAACAGAGGTGAGATAAATGAAAAAACGAAGACTGCTGTCCCTGCCGGTGGTGGTGCTGCTTGCGGTGTGCTGCTTCTGCGGCTGTACCCCTTGCGCCTACCTGACGGTGGAATGCAAGGATATGTCGGAACATCAGCAGATATTCATTCTCGTGCAGCCGCTGGAGGACGATGAACTTTGCGATACCGATGATGCAGACCTGAAAAATTCGGAGATATACAGCTATGATGAGGACGGCTGGATAGTCACGGAACGTTTAAGCGGGTTTCACACGCTACATTCGCAGACGGGCGTTGACCTGGAATTCAGCAGTTCGGACAAACTGCGTGACTTTTGCGAAAAGCACAAAAAAATAAAGGTGGCAAGCTGTAACGACAAGTGGCAGGCGGTCACTGTCAGCGACGAGTTCGATGTGCTTTGCAAGGACAAGTTCGCTGTAGTGCAGAAGATATCTATGGATAAATGGTCGGGCGGGCTTCAGCGTGAAGAACTGCTGAAACGCAAGTTCATGGGCTCTCTGGATCAGCTCACACTGGGGCTTATGATGACGCTGCTTTCGTGGGTGTTCGACTTTATACTGATGATAGAGCTGTGCATATTCCTGTCAAAAAAACACAGACCCCGCCGCAGTACGGCATTGATAAGCTTCGGGCTGATGAGTATTTTCAATGTGGTCCTGCTGGCAGTGTGCCTGTTTGAATATGTCGTGCCCTACTTCAATGTGGACGATTCACGCTTTGGGGCAAGCGAGGCACAGATGCTGATATTCCTGGAATTTCCATGGCTCGTGTGCTGGGGATTGCTGGTGCTTTTGTTATATAAACTAGCTAATGAAGATGAAAATACGCAAGCTGTTGTGCCCTATGACCCCTACGGACGCTAAATGTGGGTGGGAAACAGGACTATTCTTGGTCAAAGTGCTGTAAAAGTGCAGTGCTGTTTTGTGCAAAGCGTGATACTTGTGCGGCGTGTAAGTCAAAAGATTGACTTGTGCGCCGCTTTTGTGCTATAATTTAAAGTGATGTAATGTTGGATCGAGCCGCCGCAGGGTTGATAAAATGGCGGTATAAGTTCAGGATCAAACGAAAATGCTATAAAGAAAACGGAGGTCTATCCATGGAAAAGCAGATCAATTACGGAAGCTATGCGGGGTATAAGGAAACCGTCGGTGGCCTTACTGCCGATCTGCAGGAGCTTCTGAAGCTCAGCGAGGAGATAGCGCTCGTCAATACCGCAGAGTCGATAAGAGAGACTCTGGAAAAGGCTAAGGACGAGCATTTTGAAGTTGCTATCGTGGGCGAGTTCAAGCGTGGCAAGAGTACACTGATAAATGCCCTGCTGGGACAGGAAGTGCTGCCCGCAGATGTTCTGCCTGCAACTGCCACACTAAACCGTGTGACATACAGCACCGAACCCTATGTGCAGGTCGAGTATAAGAACGGCGAGTCTGAAAGAGTAGATATCGACAGACTGGAGGAGTATGTTACAAAGCTCACCAGTGAATCTGAGCGCAAGGCTGAGACTGTCAAGGAAGCTACTGTTTATTACGATACAGAATTCTGCCGCAATAACGTTGATATCATCGACACTCCCGGTCTGAACGATGATGACCAGATGACAAATGTTACCATGTCCATCATACCCAAGATAGATGCGGCTGTTTTCGTTATAAGTGCAAACTCGCCCTTCTCACAGTTCGAGAAGGAGTTCCTGGAGAAGAAGATGCTGACCTCCGACGTGGGCAGGATAATCTTTGTTGTTAACTGCTTCGGTACCTTCACTCAGGAGGACGAGAACAAGATAGTCGAGACCGTGCGCACCCGTATCGGCAAGTACGTTATGGAAAAGGCAAAGAAGGTCATGGGCGAGGACAGCAGGGAGTTCGCTGTATATAAGAGGAAGATAGGCACGCCCAGAGTTATAGGCGTGTATGCGAAGCGTGCCCTGACAGCTAAGACGATAGGCAGTCAGGAACTGCTGGAGGAATCCAATTTCCCTGAATTTGAGAAGGCACTGGAAACACTGCTGACTCAGGAGCGTGGTGTCATCACACTCCAGATACTGGCAAACAAGATAACAAATTCGGGCACTGAGATACTGCGTTCGATAGTGATGCAGGAGAATGCCCTGATGATGGCGAATGACGAGTTCATGGAGAAGTATGATGCGGCTATCAAGGAGATAGACGAGATAAGAAACATGAAGCGTCAGGAATTCGTTAAGATAAACGACGCAGCAAATAAGGTGTTCGAGGATCTGCGCCCCGTGCTTGACAGCTACTGGAGCAATATCGAAGAAGCTGCGATGGAAGTTATAGACAACTTCCAGATGTCCTCTGAGGATTTCAAGAAGGACAGACTCAAGCTCGTAAGCTCAAAGCTGACCGAGAAGATAAAGGAAAGCATGGAAGCAAGGGCACAGATAATCTGCGAGCAGATACAGAACAGCATCAATCAGGCGGTCAGCGGCGAGACCGAAAGATTGCAGGAATTCGAGGACGAGTTCTTCGAGAGCGTAGCTGCGATACAGAGAATGTTCTCGGTATCCGACAGGGTATCACAGAACGGCGGCACACTTGATAAGGTCATAGGTGCGGCTACGGGCATGTACGGCGTTGGCGGCGTTTATATGGGCTTCAGGGAGTCGGGCGTAAAGGGCGCACTGCTGGGCGGTGCAACAGGTCTGGCAGGCTTCTATGCGACCTATTATGCGGCTGCGTTCTTCGGCTCATTCTTCGGGCTGGCAACAGGCATGCTGCCTGTAATGCTGGTGATGATGGCGTTTGCGGGCATAGCAGGTTCGTTCACTGCAAACTTCGCCATAGAGAAAGTGCTTGTCAAGGAAAGGATAGACAAGTACAAGACCAACTTCAAGACCAATGTAAAGAAGCAGTTCCATGAGATGAAGCTGAACAACGACTTCACCGAGACAGTCAGACGTCAGGTATTCTCGTCATTCGACAGCATCAAGAGCAAGATCGAGGAGGAGACTGAGATAATCCTGAGAGATACACAGGAAACTCTGGATAACCTGAATGACCTGAAGGCTGAGAAGTCGGAAGTTTCACAGAAGGAAATGGAAAGACTGCACGTTATCGCTGAGACTGCCAGCAAGCTGGTACAGGACGCTTACGCAGTCAGAAAGGTGTTGAATGATGAGATAGGCGGTCAGCAGCCGCAGGAATGAAGAAGCAGATGAGGGATAAGTGCGCCGTGATGACGGTGCAGCGACTCTCAGTATGATAAGGGAGGACACTCAATGAGTGACATAAATGAGAAGATAAATCCGCTTCTTCAGATCGATACGGGGTTTCGTTCATATCTCAACGCATATACCAGATCGTACCAGAACCACATGGTAGACGGCAGTCTTGACTATGCCTTTGAGTCGGACTTTGCGGTGAGACAGAAGATAATGAGTCTGGGGGGCAGCGCTAAGCTGTTCAAGGCGGTGAATACACAGGATATATCGGCGGAAGCCAAGCACCTGTTCATGAAATGCGACCAGGTGGGACCGCTGAAATATCCCGAGATATATGACAAGGTCAAAAAATGCGCTGAACGGCTGGAGCTTATAGTGCCGATAGTTTTTATCAGAGAAGATCTGGAAAGACCGCTGGCATACTCCATCGCAAGCGATATCATAGAGCCGTGCATAGTGCTTACCAAGCAGCTGGTCGAGCTTTGCAGCGATGACGAGCTTATGCTGCTGATAGGCTGTGAGTGCGGCAGGATACAGAACAATCACTGTACGTTCAACATGGCGTATACCTACCTGAACGTCAATACAGAGGTGTTCAGACCTATCGAGAGATTTTTCAGCCAGCCCATTGGCAGCCAGCTTTATTCGGCACTGGTGCAGTGGGTGAAGTATGCGGACGTTACTGCTAACCGTGCGGGCATGATATGCCTCGATAAGCCCGGTCAGTACCTGAGCATAATGTGCGGGCTGTACGCAAAGGAGTATGTGGATTTCTACGGACGTTCACAGATCGGCATAAATTATGAGAAACTCAGGGCGGCAAGCGCTGATATACATTCAAGCACTTCCCGTGACCTGACTATTGACAGCAGCCTTTCGGATGTGGAAAGATATCTGCTGGCATGCAATGAATTTTTGTACTGCAAGACGCTGTACTCATGGCGGCAGGATGTGGTCGATCTTGACGGACATTCCGAAAGCGGACAAATATGCGACGTGCGCACCAGCGTGATCGTCGGGAACGGAGGACAGCTATGAGAGATAATGAGAACCTGATGGCTTCCGACGAAAATATCAGTACTGTCAGAGAACAGCTCAGCGAGATCATCGAGGACGACAGGATAGCCGAGATACTGGGCAGAGAGTGTGTGGAGCACCTGAAGGAGTTCCGTGCACTGATCGACAAAAGGTGTGAGGAACCATTTACACTGGTCATACTGGGCGAGTTCAAGCGTGGCAAGAGCACCATAATAAATGCACTGCTCGGCAAGAAGCTGGCGCCCATAAACGTCACGCCCGAGACATATACAATAAACGAGATATCCTTCGGACATACCCAGACAGTTGAAGCGATACTGGAGAACGGGCAGAGAGTACCGCTGGTGCTGGAGGATATAACCAGAGAGAATCTGGAAAAGCGAATGAAGCTTTTCCCTGCAAAGATAAGCTGTGTGCAGATAAAGGACAATGCGCCCATCCTGCGCAATATTAGGATAGTTGACACTCCCGGTCTTTCAGACCTGGAGAGCCTTGATAAGCAGGTGCAGGACTATATAGTGAATGCTGATGCGATAATGTATGCCGCAAGCTGCCTGCTGCCTTTCTCTGAGACTGAGCAGGTATTTCTGGCAACGCATGTTTCACCGCAGAGGTTCGGCATGCTTTATGTGCTGGTAAATATGATAGATGCACTCAATACGATGGGCGATGTCAACAAGATAATGAGAAGGTTCCGGAACATATCCGAAAGGATAGTTCCCAATGCCTTTGTTTACGGCATAAGCGGCGGTGATGAACTGAGACGCAAGCTGGGTGAGGAAAGACCTGTCGATAAGGGCACAAGGGAATTCTATGAGACCCAGTTCTTCCAGTTTGAGCTTTCGCTGAAGCGTGACATCATCATGCAAAAGGACGTTATACGTTCAAAGCGTGTGCTGACTATGCTCGACCAGATGCATTCAGAGATAAGTTCGAGACTGCGCATGATAAGCGAGATGGCAGAGATGGACAATCAGCTGCTGGAGAACAAGGCAAGGGAATTTGAGGAGCAGTGTGACGAACTGGCTGCCCAGCTTGAAAAACGCAAGCCTGTGCTCCATCTTTCGGTGCTGGAGATGCAGCAGGAAGCCGAGACCTGGATGTATGAGTTCTTCGCAAAGCTGCGCACCAGTATACTGGAATGCAGGGCTAAGGACGAAAACGGCGAGGATATCTACTCACCTGAGGATATCGAGAAGTACTTCTATTCCTTCCTGATGGAAAAGGTGGGCGAAGCTTACCGCACCTGCATAGAGTGCCACAGAGACGCCATAACCGAACTCACCGATAAGATGAGCCGTGAACTGGCGCAGGCGCTGGGCATATCCAACATAACCGAAGCAGGCAAGGCACCGTCGGTAGAAAGACTGATGATGTCAGCCAACAAGAACGTTACAAGAAGCGTTATGGGCGTAAAGCTGTTCGGCACCAGCGAGAATTTCTCGCCTGCGGCAATGAGCACTTTCTCACTCATAATGAAGAAGAAAAAGCAGACGGATATAATAGATATCGCACTGGAAAACTACGATGAGATCAGGATAAACATAGTCAAGGATATCAAGACGGTATATCAGGATCTGGAAGTAAAGGCGATATCGAGACTGGAAAGCTTGTATCAGTATCAGGTGGATCTTGGCAGGAATGCGCTTGAACAGGCGCAGGAAATGGTCAACAACGATGACAAGAGCGAACTGATGGAGACACTCACAGATGCGCTCAAACGCCTTGAAGCACCCAAGAAGATACTTGACGCAAATCTGCCTGCGTGATAAAAAACAAAGCGCTTGCCGTGTGAAAACGGTGAGCGCTTTCTTATGCAGAAACAAAATGCCTTTCCCCCGAAAGCTCAGGGGAAAGGCGGTAAATATTGTGACTGTCCGTTCAGCACAGCGGCTGAAAATTATGCGCCGATCGCTGTTTTTGCGGTGCGTCAGGGTGATGACCGTTTTTTTACTTGGTCATCAGCTTGCATATCATGTTTGCAAACTCAACAGGGTCTTCTATGTTGAGACCTTCGATGAGGAGTGCCTGGTCGTACAGCAGCTTGGTGTACTCGGTGAGGGTGTCCTTGTCCTCAGTGTACAGGGTCTTGAGCTTTTGGAATATCTCATGATTGGGGTTTATCTCCAGTGCCTTTTCTGCCTTTACACGGTTGGAATCGTTCTGGGGCATTGCGTTGAGCACCTTTTCCATCTCGATGGAGATCATGCCGCCGTCACTTGAAAGGCATACAGGGTGGGATTTCAGCTTCTTGGAAAGGCGGACTGTCTTTACCTTGTCAGCGATAGCCTTCTGCATGAAGGTGAACATGTCCTTGTTCTCCTCATCGAGCTTCTTTGCTTCTTCCTTTTCTTCCTCAGTGTCAAGGTCGATGTCTGCATCGCTGATGGACTTGAAGTTCTTGCCGTCATAGTTTATCATTACCTTTACGCAGAACTCATCAACGTCCTGTGTCATGTACAGGACCTCATAGCCCTTGTCCTTTATCTTTTCTATCTGGGGCAGCTTGTCTATGCGCTCCTTAGTATCGCCGCAGGCGTAGTAGATGTACTGCTGGTCTTCCTTCATTCTGGAAACATATTCCTTGAGGGTGACGTTCTTGCCGTCTTCAAAGGTGGACTTGAACAGCAGCAGGTCTTTAAGTGTATCAATGGCAGCACCATAACTCTGGTAAATGCCGAACTTGAACTGGAGACCGAAAACATCAAAGAACTTCTCGTACTTCTCACGGTCGTTCTTCAGCAGCTTGTTCAGCTCGTTCTTTATGGACTTCTCCACATTCTTGGCGATTATCTTCACCTGTCTGTCCTGCTGGAGCATTTCACGGGAGATATTCAGCGACAGATCCTCGCTGTCAACAACGCCCTTTACAAAGCTGAACCAGTCAGGCAGCAGGTCTGCGCACTTGTCCATTATCATAACGCCGCTGGAGTAGAGCTGCAAGCCCTTTTCGTAGTCCTTTGAGTAGTAATCAAAGGGTGCCTTTGATGGGATATAGAGCAGCGCATCGTAGGTCGCCACACCCTCATTGTGGGAATGTATGTGGGTGACAGGGGGCAGGTAGTCCATGAACTTCTCGGAGTAGAAGTTGTTGTAATCCTCCTCTGTCAGCTCGTTCTTGTTCTTCTTCCATACAGGGGTCATGCTGTTGAGTGTCTCCACCTCTTTGGTGACGGTGGGTTCCTTGCCCTCCTCAGCATACTGTGTGTGCTCCACCTCCATCTTTATTGGGAAGCGGATATAGTCTGAATACTTCTTGATGAGCTGCTGTATGCGCCAGTCCTCACAGTACTCGGAATACTTGTCATCTTCGGTATCATCTTTGAGTATCATGGTTATGGTGGTGCCCACAGTGTCCTTTTCGGCGGGCTCAATGGTGTAGCCGTCAACGCCGTCAGACTTCCACAGGAATGCCTTGTCGCTGCCGTAAGCCTTTGTCAGCACCTGAACTTCCTTAGCTACCATGAATGTGGAATAGAAGCCCACACCGAACTGACCGATGATGTCAACGTCCTCACCGAGATCGTTGTCAGTCTTGAAAGCCAGCGAGCCTGACTGTGCGATGGTGCCCAGATTGTTCTCCAGCTCATCCTCAGTCATGCCTATACCGTTGTCGGCAACAGTGAGGGTCCTGTTCTCTTTGTCAGCGGTTATGGTTATCGCAAAGTCGTCCTTGCCAAGACCGATGCTTGTATCAGTCAGCGACTTGAAATACAGCTTGTCTATGGCATCGCTTGCATTTGATATTATCTCTCTGAGGAATATCTCCTTGTGAGTGTAGATGGAGTTTATCATCATATCCAGAAGTCGCTTGGACTCCGCCTTGAACTGTTTGGTTTCCATTATAATTCAGCTCCTTAAAATATTTCATTCCAATGATTTAGCACTCCCTTACTTTGAGTGCTAAATATATTATACCACCTATAAATATATTTTCAAGGGGTCAAACAGAATTTCTATGATTTGTTTACAAATATGTAACATTTTTGCATACTGCGCATTCTTCGCCCGCCTGCACGGAAATCAATTTTTGCGTGATACAAAGGTTTGAACATGCATTACGGCTGTAAAATATGGTGTTGAGTGTATTCTCCCCGCCGAAGGCGGGGGAGAATACACAAAAATACAGCTGTGTTTTGTCAAAATTGATTTCCGTGCTCCGCCTGCGACACTGCTTTACAATTGCCTGAAAATATGTTATAATATTCTAAAACTATCCCTTTGACACACCTTATTATCGGGCGAACACCGAGCTGATCTCAGCTTATTGCAGTGTGTCAGCGGGATAAACAAATAATATCATCTATGGAACTATGGACAGGAGCTGAAATACCGTTGGATAACCTTTATCGACCCATGCAGACTATCATGCAGGGCGGAGATAACGATAAAAAGCGTGAGCTTACCATGAGCTGTGTAAAGCTGGGGCTTATGCTGATAACCTACCGTGTGCTTACGAGCGTGATGGCATCGGTGTTTTACATGACGGCTTATGCCGTGCTTTCGGGGAATATAGCAGGCTACAATGAATCGGTAAACGGGCTTGTCAACGACTACGATGCGGTGCTGCGCTCCACGAGCTTCGGCATGCTGATGAATTCCGCTGTCACGCTGACATCGCTGATACTGACCCTGCTGCTGGGCAGCATCGTTCTGGGATTTAGCTTTGAGGGCTATTTAAGACCCAACGCTGACGGCGCAAAAAAGGGGCTGAGGTTTTTCCCTGCCTGCTTTATGCTGAACATCGTGTTCTCGCTGATGGTGAACCTTTTCACTGAGGCTATGAGTACAGTGGGCGTCACCATACCCGAAGCTGATTTTTCCATAAAGGAACCTTCTGCGGCGGCGGTGGTTTTCCAGTTCATCTACCTTACGATAATTGCCCCGCTGGTTGAGGAGATAGTTTATCGTGGCATGATACTGGGGGCGCTTTCAAAGTACGGCGAGGTGCCTGCCATCGTGTTCTCGGCACTGTGCTTCGGGTTGATGCACGGCAATATCCCGCAGGCGACAGCGGCATTCTTCACAGGGCTTGCGTATGCCAGCCTTGCGGTAAGCAGCCGTTCTATAATGCCTTCACTGCTGGTGCATTCGCTGAACAATCTGCTGGTGGATATGGAGGAACTCGGCAGTTCGCTGAATATACCATATATCTCCACCGTGACTGCTGCGGTGCAGGTGGCGGTGGCTGCAATAGGTGTTTACATTATGCTGACCCGTTACAGCTATTTCAGGCACGACGGCGAAAACGCACTGCCGGGCAAGGGCGAGGTCGCAAAGGTCATATACACCATGCCCGTAATAATAGTATACCTGCTGATGCTGGTGTGGTCGGTCATCGAGGGTATACTGAGAGTGAACTGATATCTGTATGCATACAAAAAGTCCCCCGCACAAGCAGGGGACTTTCTTCTATTCTATGCATACGCTCTGCTCGCCCATTTCGATGAAGCGTTCTTCCAGCAGCGCCATATCAAAGCTGTTGCTGCCCGCAATGGGGTCGGCGGCAAAGACTTTGCCCGTTTCAAGGTCGTAGCCTGTAAGCAGCACGCAGTGTTCGTTGGCACGCCACTGCACAAGCTTGCCTTCGGGGGTATACCAGCTGTCTGTCAGGCTGCTGGGGATAAGGTCGCCGCAGGTTATCCAGATAAGCACAGGTTCGTCGTTGGCGATATAGTCACGCAGCAGGTCGCTGAGGTGAGTGCCTGTCAGGTCACGGGCATGCTGCTGCGAACCGCAGTCCGCCAGATAATCATTTGCAGCCGTAACGATGCATGGCGCATAACAGCCGTAAGCCCACTCCGTTTCGGGGTCGCCCGCAAAGGTATCATGGAAATCTGCGCCGTACAGCACATCTCCCACATAGTAGAAATCCTGCTTGGGCAGGTAGTTTCTTGCCATAGTCAGCTTGTCGGCGTCATAGCCCTTGTACCTCAGCAGCTCGGTCAGTGAGGTTATCTCGCAGCCTGTGGGAAGCTCGGGGGCTTGCAGGATGCAGGGTACATCTATCAGCTTTGATGACGGCATGACCTCTGCACCCATGTCATCGGGCGTGCTGTCAGTTACAGGCGGAAGCTCAGCCGTGTCACCGATGACCTTTATGCCCTTTACCTGTGCCGCCGTCAGCGAGATATCCGTCACGTTTACGGTGCCGCTGCCATCAGCGTCAGCCGAAAGCAGCTGCACTTCATCAAGGCTTTTTATGCCCTTTATGTGCGCCGCCATCAGCGATATGTCTGTGACTGTCACCGTGCCGTCGCCGTTGACATCGCCCGCTGTTACAGGGCGCAGCGTAAGTTCTTCTGCATGCACTGTCATGCAAAGCGAAAGTGCCGCTGCCGCAGCGATCGTTATTTTACCCCTCATAAATACTCCCCCTTATCATTCGGGCAGGACCTGCGAAATCTGCTGTCAGAATACCCGATGATTTACATAGCAGGCTGTCACCTTGCCGTCAGGCTCGATAATAAATTTCGAGATAGACCCGCCGCTGCCGTTGAAACGGAATTTTTCTATATCTTCAAAGCGGCAGCCCATCAGCATCGACTGCAAAAAGCTGAGCGTCGTTCCGTGAGAAACGATCAATATGCGTTCCTCGCTGTTTTCCGTTATCTTCTTGTAAAACGGCATAAGCCTGTCCCAAAGCTCCCTGTCCGATTCCGCATCGGGGAAGGGCTTGTAGTCGGGGTCGTAGCCGTTCTTCGGGGCTTCATGCGCACGGTACCAGTCTCTCGGCTTGCCATTGCCCTCGCCCGCATTGACCTCTCTTATCAGCGCATCATACACAGGCTTGCAGTTAAGCGACTTGTTCATTTCTTCGGC
>CAMNMO010000034.1 GCA_946544695.1 uncultured Ruminococcus sp.
GCATTCCGAGATGGTCAGCGCATAGTTTATCTGTTGTAAAGTCATAATCCCACCTGCTTAATATGATTTGTATGAATTATAACATACAGCGTCCCATTTGTCAACACCGCACCGATATACCGGACCTATCGGGCATTATAAATATTTTCAATATCAAAGCTTTTGAATGATAGCGTTATCTTATAGCGGCGAGAAAAAAACGTCACGGACTGCGCCCTGCCTGCGGAATACCTGCAAAAGTTCCCGAAAATGCGCCGTGACAGCGTTATCACGATTTACCGCCAACAGTCCGCACACGCCGCATTTTCGCAGACTTTTGCCGCTGCAAAGGCTTTATCGGAGAAGGCTGAGGTCAGCCTGCGTGCGAACGTTATCACCATTTTCCGTTGACCTTACGAGCTTTTTCGGCTAAACTGGTAACATCTTAAAACGAAAGGAAATGGTGAAAATGAAGAAAAAATTATTTGCGATGATAATAGCTGCTGTAACGGTGATGGCATCATGTTCGGTCAGCGAGGGAAATGACAGCGGTAAAGACAGCGGCGAGACTTCCCCTAAGACTGAGAACACCGAATACAAGTACGGAAGCATCGACATTCCTGGCAAGGACGGCGCACTCTGCGGTGCACCTATCTATATCGCTTACGAGAACGGTTATTTTGCAGAAGAAGGTTTTGACGTTAACCTCATCTCCGCCGATTTTGAAACAAGGAAGATAGGTCTGAACAACGGCACTATACCAATAGTAAACGGCGATTTTCAGTTCTTCCCCTCCATTGAAAACGGCATTGACGTAAAGGTGGTGGACGGACTGCACGAGGGCTGCATAAAGTTTGCGGTCCGTCCCGATTCCGACATAAGCACCGTCGATGACCTGAAGGGCAAGAAGATAGGCGTTGACGAGATAGGCGGCACTCCCCATCAGGTGGCTTCGCTGTGGCTTGAAAACGCAGGCATTTCAGCTGACCCCGCTGACGGCGAGGTGACTTTCCTGCCCTACTCAGACGGCAACCTTGAATTTGAAGCCCTTGCAAACGGCGAGATAGATGTGGCTGCGCTCTGGGATCCGCTCGGTTCCATACACGAGAAGGCAGGCGATGTGAAGATAGTGTTCGACCTCGGCACTGACCCTTATTTTGAGGATCACTTCTGCTGCTTCCTTTATGCTTCCACAAAGGTGCTGAACGATGACCCCGATGAAGTCGCTGCACTGCTTCGTGCTTACCGCAAGGCGCAGGAATGGCTGTACGAAAATCCCGAAGAAGCAGTGGATATCATAGTTGACAAGAACTATGCATCTATCGAGGACAAGGAACTTGCAGCCGACCTGATAAAAAGCTATGGTTTCCCCTCAGCGGCTGAACACGATGAGAACTGGGACGCACATGTTGAAAGCGATGTTAAATACTTCGTGGACGGTCTTTCAAAGATAGGCTACCTCGAAAGCGACCCCGATGAGTTCGCAAAGAACATCTATCAGAAGGTCGAGGTGGGCAAATGAACACAGCAACAGTAAAGCTGTCAGCACCCGTAAAAGAAAGCAGCCACGAAAGAACGAAGGCTGTCTGGAACTATAAGAACAACGCATATCTCCTGCTGAAAATACTGCTGACTGTCTCGGGCTTCATCGTTGCCATAGCAGTGAACATCTTCTTTCCGCAGAAAGCGGCAGTGGAGATAAAGGACTATGTGCTGAACATCTTCGGGCTGAACATCAGCCTTACCATGAACGATGCATATATATTTCTGCTGGCAGCACTTGCGGTGTTCTATCTTGCAGCGGGACTGCGTTCATGGGGCGACAAGGACAGCCGCAAAAAGTACAGCAAGAATGCAGCCTTCCGCTTTGCGCTGGGTATCGCCCTTGCGGTGTGGGACATAGGCGGCACTAAATTGCAGCTGTTTGCGCAGCCATTTTTCCCGGGACCTGCACAGGTGGCAGAAGCCTATCTTGCTGACGGTGAATACGTTTTGCAAAACACCCTTTACTCACTGCGGCTTTATGCTGCGGGATTCTCCTGCGGAGTGCTTCTGGGTGTCGGCACAGGCATACTGATAGGCTGGTTCCCTAAAGTATACTACTGGGTGTTCCCAATTCTTAAAATAACAGGCGTCGTCCCTGCGGTGGCATGGATGCCCTTTGCGCTGACACTTCTGCCCAACTCATTCACGGCTGCGGTGTTCCTGATAGTTATCTGCGCATGGTTCCAGATAGCCTTCCTGACAGCACAGGGCATACAGTCCACACCGAAGCAAAGCTATGAAGCCGCAAGGATACTTGGAAGCAACTCCGCCGACCTGATATTCCACGTTGCCATACCCCACGCAATGCCCGACATCTTCACAGGCATAACTTCTGCCAATGCAATGGCTTTCACCACCCTTGTCATGAGCGAGATGCTGGGTCAGCCGGGAGGACTGGGCTACTACATAAACCAGTCAAAGGTGTGGAGCGCATATTATAAGGTGCTGGCAGCGATAGTCATAATGGCGGTGCTGTTCTCGCTGATAAACCACATCATCGGGCGCATACAGAAGCACACGCTTCGCTGGCAGGAGGGAGTTGTGAAAAAATGAGCAGCAGTATAAATATATCTCAGGTAGACCGCATTTACACCGACACTGACGGCAAAACGGTGCAGGCGCTCAAAAATGTCGATCTTGATATAAGGGCAGGCGAATTCATCTCGCTGATAGGACCTTCAGGCTGCGGCAAGACCACTCTGCTGCGGCTGATAGCAGGACTTGACAAGCCGCAGTCGGGCACACTTTCCATCGACGGCAGACGCATAACGGGCGTTGACCCCGAACGTGGCTATGTTTTTCAGCAGGGCAGCCTTTTCCCGTGGCTGGATATCGAACATAACATAGCTTACGGTCTGCGGGCGAGGGGTCAGCTGAAACAGAAGAAGGCAGGTATAAGCGAGTATATCTCGATGGTGGGGCTTGACGGCTTTGAGAAAAGCTACCCTCATCAGATATCGGGCGGCATGGCACAGCGTGTGGCGATAGCAAGGGCGCTAATAAACGAACCCAAAGCACTGCTGCTTGATGAACCTATGGGTGCGCTGGATTCGTTCACAAGGGCTGATCTTCAGGACAAGCTGCTGGAACTCTGGAAAGGAAAGGGCACGACCATGATACTTGTGACCCACGATATTGACGAAGCGATATATCTCAGTGACCGCATAGTTATAATGACGCCCCGTCCCGGCAAGATAAGCAGGGTCATCGAAGTTGACCTGCCAAGACCCAGACACAGGGGCGGCGTGGAATTTCTTGCGATGCGCAAAGAGATACTTGAACTTTTTGAACTGGCACAGGCACAGCCTCAGCCCGAATACAATATTTAAGGAGAGATCATTGATGAAGAAAAATATAATAGGCATAGCGGAATTTCTGCTTGCACTTTTGCTGACGGTCGGTTCGCTGACTATTTTCAAAGCCTGCGGCGAACACGACGGCAAATACATGGCGTGCCACTGGGCACAGAACGCCGTTACCCTTATCGGCGCAGTCATTTCCATACAGGCGCTGCTGCGCATACTGCTGAAAAACAGCGGGATCAAGGCAGGGCTTGCCATAAGCATTTTTCTGTCGGCGGTATCGGTGATATTTATACCGGGTCATGTATTTTCGCTTTGCATGATGGACACCATGCGCTGCATAAGCACCTTCAAGCCTGCGGTAATAGTCATCGCATCGCTGCTTGCTGCTGCGGCAGGGTCTGACAGTATCCTCGGTATCATAAAAGCAGGAAAAGAAAAATGAAACTCAGCTTTCTTCCCGTCTTGAACCTTCGCAGAAAGCCGCTGCGTACCATTGCACTCATCGTGACAGCAATGGTACTGTCAGCGGCGGTTTTTGGCGGATATATATTTATAGGCGCTTTGCAGAAAGGTCTTGACAGCCTTCAGCAGCGGCTTGGCGCCGACATTATCGTTCTGCCTGAGGGTGCCGAAAACAAGGTCGATCTGCAAAACATACTCTTGCAGGGCACCCCCGGGTATTTCTATATGGATAAGTCGGTGACGGAAAAGCTTGCGGCTGTTGAGGGTGTCGATAAGCTTTCGACGCAGTATTTTCTTGTGTCGGCAAATGCCGAATGCTGCACTGTTCAGGTGCAGATAATCGGCTTTGACGAACAAAGCGACTTCACGGTGAAGCCGTGGCTGAAAGAAGCCTTTGGCGGAGATCTCAAAGATAACGAGATAATAGTGGGTGCAGGGCTTTCGACCCGTGTGGGGCACACACTTTCCCTTTACGGTGTTAAATGCAAGGCGGTGGGCAAGCTTGAAAGAACAGGCACAGGTCTTGACACGGCGGTATACACCACTAACGAGACCGTCAAACGGCTTATCAGGGCATCTGCCGAACAGGGCATAGCAGTGCTTTCAAAGCAAAGCCCCGAAGATGTGGTGTCGTCGGTGTATATAAAAGCGGCAGACGGCGCTGATATAGACGAACTTGCATCAAAGATAAACACCGACATCGACGGTGTGCAGGCGGTGCGCACCAGATCGATGATGACCGAGACCGCCGACAAACTGAGTGTCATCTCCGAAAGTGCAGCTGCCCTGACTGCCGCTGTGTGGGTGCTTGCAGCCGTCATAATGCTTACCGTGTTTTACATCACAGCAAACGAACGCAAAAGGGAGTTCGCTGTTTTGCGCACCATAGGCTTTTCAAGAAAAAAGCTTAGCGTTCTGGTGCTGACAGAAGCACTCATTACCGCAGGTGCGGGCAGTGCGGCAGGGGTGATGCTTACAGCGCTGGGGGTCTTCCCTTTTGTAAAAGTCATAGAACATAAGACTGCACTGCCGCTGCTTATGCCGAACATCGCAGCTGTGGTGTGCAGCGGTGCGGCGGTGATAGTTACCGTGCTGCTGACAGGCACGGCTGCTGCGGCATTTTCCGCACACAGACTCAGCCACATCGACACGGGAAAAATACTCAGGGAGGGTTGCTGAATGAAGATACGAGCCGAAAATATCACCATCAGCTACAAGAAGAAGGCACGCTGCATCAAGGCGCTCGATGCAGTTTCATTTGCGCCCGCCGCAGGTGAAGTTACAGTCATAACAGGTCGTTCGGGCAGCGGAAAGACCACACTTATAAATATAATGGCAGGACTTCTCAAACCGACCGAAGGTCAGGTATATTATGATGACATGGCTGTATATCAGGCAGATGACGAACAGCTTTCAGCATTTCGCAACATGAACATAGGCTATATCCCGCAGGGTGCGAGCGCACTTGCGGGACTTGACACCATGCAGAACATACTTCTTCCGTCGGTGCTTGCGGGCACAGATAAAACTGCCGACGCCGAAAAGCTTATAAGTGCAGTGGGGCTTGAAAGGCTGAAAAACGCCTGTCCCGACGAACTTTCGGGCGGCGAGATGAGACGGCTTGCGGCTGCCAGGGCGCTGATAAATTCGCCCTCCGTGATATTTGCAGACGAACCTACAAACGACCTTGACGATGAAAATGCCGCACTTATCCTCAAACTGCTGAAAGCGCAGGCAGAGAATGGCGCAGCTGTCATAATAGTCACACATGACAGCGCCGCATTTGCTTATGCTGACAGAGTATATATCATGGACGGCGGCAGACTTTTCAATAAGGAGAATGAACATGAAGATACGCTTTGCAGACCTCTCGTTTCTTGACGAGATAACCGACATCGAGCGCAGCTGTTTTCCCGAAGAACAGGCTGCCAAAAAAGAACAGTTCAGAGGCAGGCTTACAAAATATCCCGAACATTTCCTGCTGCTTTGTGATGACAGCGGAAAAGTCCTCTCATTCATAAACGGCTTTGTGACAGACATTGCAGACCTGACAGATGAGATGTACAACGCCCCTGTAATGCATGATGAGAACGGCGCATGGCAGATGATATTCGGGCTTTGCACCCGCCCGTGTCACAGGCACAGGGGCTGCGCCACAAGCCTTATGACCGAGTTCCTGCGGCTTGCAAAAGAACAGGGACGAAAGGGTGCTGTGCTGACCTGCAAAGCGCAGCTTATCGGGTTTTATGAACAGTTTGGGTTTGTGAACGAAGGCATCTCGCAGGGTTCGGTGATAGGCGGCGTGCAGTGGTATCAGATGAGGGTGAGGTTTTAATATATGAAACGGCATGCGTGGGAAAATTCCTGCGTGTGCCTTTTTTTGATAAGAACTGTCTTGGTCATAGAATACATCACAATACTTATATCTTGTTACACCGTTGTATAAAATGGTGTGTTAAAGGGATAACCACAAAATATTATACTAAACGGAGGATCATCAAATGAAAACAACTATCAGCGGGAACGACCTGACCATAGCAGGTCTTGTGTTTGCCATTGCAGTCATGTTTTCGAGGATAGTCCCGGGTGCACATTACCTTACAGATGTATCCATAGGCGGACTTATCGGCACTGTGACCGGCTTTGTGTTCTTAAAGCTTGATGAAAGGGCTGAGAAAAAGCAATAGCCCCTGAAAATAATATCATATAAAGTGCTGTGCTCGTTATTGAAGTGCAGCACTTTTATTATGGAATGCTCCTTTGACAGCATCGGACGATCATTTACTGTTTATTCAAATTTTAGTTAAAACTTTTCCGGATTAAAAAACATCTTAATAATATGGATTTACATTAACATAACAAAGTGAGAGGAGCACATTATGAAATTTCCGATCCATTCAAAACAACTGGCAGCCCTCATATCTGCCGCAGCTGTAAGTCTTTACTCTGTGGCACCGTCGGCAGCTGCCGCATCATTGAATGCTGCACGCAGGAACTATGATGATGACGAACTCGTGCGCATCATCGTGCAGCTTTACGGCGACCCCATTCTTGCAAAGGCTGATGCCTCAATGGGCGCTGATTATCTTGATACTGCAAGTGCACGAGAAAGGGCAGAAGAACTGAAGAACAAGAGAGAGTACATATTTGACGAGATACAGCGTCTGTATCCCGATGCCGAGCTTGAATTCACCTACGACTCGGTGTTCAACGGTTTTGCCTGCACTGTTCCTTCGGGAATGAAGGAAGATATCGAGGCGATGAGAGGTGTAAAAGCCGCAGTGGTCTCGCAGGAACAGATCATACCCAAAATGTACGAGGCAAACGACGTAAGCAATGTCAACGCTTATCAGAACGAGACAGGCTTGACGGGTGAAGGTCAGGTCATTGCGGTAATTGACACCGAGCTTGATACCGAGCATGAGATGTTCGCCCCCCTTGCTGACGATATCAATGTCAGCATTACAAAAGATGACATCAGCCATGTCATCGAAGAACGTGGTCTGAGCCGTGAGCTTGACAGCGACAAGGTCTACCGCAGCAATAAGATCCCCTTTGCGGTATCCTACTTTAATGAAGATGACCCGTACACTGTTTCCAACGAAGACCCCGAAGCCTATCACGGCACACACGTATCAGGCATTGCTGCGGGCAACCGTGTGACCGCAACGACACCCTATACGGGCGAAGAAGTTGAAATGCACGGTGTTGCACCCGATGCGCAGCTGATATTTTTCAGTGTCGGTGACGGATCGATCGATGATTCTGCGGCGATAGCTGCCATCGAGGACGCTGTTACCATAGGCGCCGATGTTATCAATATGAGCTTTGGCTTAGCATCTCAGCACCCCGATTCCTATATGATGTATGATGATATCTTTAACACCGCCGAAGATGCGGGTATCATGCTCTGCGTTGCGGCGGGCAATGATGGCGCCAGCATGCAAAGCGCTCCTGCAGTGAACGTGGATCACGCTTCGATAAGTTCGCCCTCGCTCATGGGACCTGCATTATCGGTCGCATCAAGCAGCGCAGCTTTCGTTCCCGCAGCTGCCCTGCCTGACGGAACTACCTTCGGGTTCAATGATTTCGGCATGGAGAACACGACAGGCATCATTGAATATGTTGACTGCGGAAATGCCGCAGATGCCGATCTTGATGGTATTGACCTGACAGACAAGTATGCACTGTTCTATGCGGATAACGAGGACGATATTATAAGCTTATCTGAAACTGTCAGCTCGATGGGTGCACAGGGCATCATATATTACGGTCCCGAAGGACCAAGCCCTTACCTGGGATTCATGGTTTATGTGATGAACGCTTTATATGTTACCGAAGATACGGCAGCAGCTATGACAGCAAGCGAAGAAAAGATACTTGACCTTGATTCTGCGGGCGGATCTTATGACTCCCGTGTCTCGTTATTCAGCTCAGTCGGTCCTCTCCAGACACTTGAACTCAAGCCTGAGATAACAGCTCCCGGAGAGGATATACTTTCCGCCTCATACGACGGCTATAAGTATATGGCAGGCACCTCGATGGCTTCACCGTTCATGGCAGGCTGCGCTGCGCTTACCAATCAGTTCCTGACTGAGAATAACATGAACGCTGAGGGTGTGGAGAGAACTAAGCTGATAAAGGATCTGCTGATGACCTCTGCAACTCCCATGAGCGATGAGAACGGCGTTTACCAGAGTCCCAGAAGGCAGGGTGCAGGTCTGGTAAATATGGATGCAGTGACAAAAGACACCGTACTGATGCTTGGCACAAACGGCAAGACCGCTGTTGAACTCGGCGACCACACGGATTTCAGTTTCTCATTCGATATGACACTGAAAAACATCAGCGACAAGGACGTTACCTTTAACGATGCAGACGTTGCGATGACCACCGACAGCATATATTACGATGATTTTATGGGTTGGTGGCTGACAGACCAGAACGCCGCACCTCTGGATACAACATTCCTGCTTTCGGAGGAAGTTATCACTGTTCCCGCAGGTTCGGAAAAGACCGTAACTGTCAATGTCATGATAGACCCAGATGATATGGCGGTGATGAACGATTATTACATCTACGGCTGGTTCATGGACGGCTTTATCACCCTTTCGGGTTCCGATGACTGCTGCGATATCTCCATGCCCATAATCGGTTTCCACGGTGACTGGCTGGATCTTCCCATACTGGAATCCGATCTTCTGGATACAGATACCTATTCCTTATTCCTGAATTCCTGCATAGTCTCAGATCTTGGTCAGTACTACATTCCCGCTTCGTTCTCACTGGCTGAAAATGCCGCATGGAATCACAAGTATCAGCAATTAAAAAGCGAGCTGATGCCTGATGACGACTTCCGGATGTTTGATGACCTTACGACATTTGACGAAGACATGACCACTTTCGATGAGGACTTCTTATCGAATTTGGACTTCCCGACTTTTGATGAGGACGCCTCATCTGATCATACCGAAAAACTGGAAGAACTGAATCTGACTGACCGTGATGTCAGATATAAAGCGAGCCGACATGATTATGTTATCTCATCAAACGGCGACAACGTATTCGACAAATTCAATTATTACGGCTATGCCCTGCGTGACAACACGATCTATGAAATGAAACTGTTCGACGAAAACGGCAATGAGGTCGCCGGTCACGGTACTATCGAAACACCTTTATCTATCAATTTAGCAGGAATGCGTACCGCCTTGCTCAGCGATATTTCAGACTCCCCTCTGCCTGAGGGAAAATACACCGCTGAGATCTACTCACACACCTTTGCCAAAGGCGGCAAGGATCGTCCCGAAGTCAGAAAGGTGGACTTCACGGTCGATAACACCCGCCCCGAGCTGGAAGAAGCCATCATCACCGAAGAAGGCGGACGCCGCATACTCACCCTGTCAGTTTCCGATGAAAGGCTGGAAGGCATTTACATCATCGGCAAGGGCAACGGCGGCATAAAGGGCTCCGAGAATATGGAGAGCATGGATCTGAGTGTAATGAATATGGAATTATTAGGCAATCTGCTCCCCACCAAGATCGAGGAAGAACTTCCTTCCGACGGCGAAGATGACATCACTTCGGATACAGAGGATCAGGAGAATGATACTCCCCTGCCCGACCACCTGGGTCTGCTGGACTTTATATCTGATATGGATACTTGTCCCGAAAGGATCGAACATGATTTCCTTGATATCATACCCGCCGAAGCAGACGAAAACGGCAGAATGACCATTTCGTACGATATCACCGACCTGACGGATTTCACCATCACTATCACCGACCGTGGATATAATATGACCACCTACTCATCTGACACCCCCTTTGTAGGTTCAATACCCTCGCAAACTGTTCTCAAAAGCGGCGACAGACTTTGCCCCGTCCAGACCCCCGAGATGATCTTTGACGGCAGCATCAGTGAACAGGGCTGGGAGATCTATGACCGTATCAGCGATACATGGCAGCCTATCAGTGAGGACACCCTCGCAAATACCTCACACAACGAATGCCTGCTGCGCTATGCGGCAAGCAGTGATGGATCTGTCGGATACAGCAACCCGATGACTGTCATAATGAGCGATGCTTATTACATCGACATGACTGTATATACCGACGGCAAGTTCTACTTCAGCACAAGGGTAACTCCACAGAATTATGATTTCGGTGTTTATGACATGGGCACTTCATTCACCGTCGAGCTGAGCTATGACGGATATGCACCGAGGACCATTGAGATACCCACCGATGCCGAAAACAAGACCGCAGACCTCTACCTGTATGCTTACGGCGATGTCAACGGCGACGAAAAGATCAATGTCACCGATATCTCTGCGGAAGCAGGATACATCAAGGGCATAAAGGAACTTGATGATTACCCGAAGGCAGCTGCCGATGTGAACGGCGACGGAACAGTCAATGTCACCGACCTTTCCAGGATCGCAGCACAGGTAAAGGGTATAAAGAACATTAACGACTGACCCCCTGAAATATAACAGAAGGACCCGAAGACTGTTTGCCTTCGGGTCCTTTTTGTATCTTAGCACCATCTGCGCAACGGGATACGCAGATCAGGTCAATGATCTTATGCCTTTGATATGCGCCGCTATCTTTGAGATATCCGTTACCTTGACTGCATCGTCCTTGTCAACATCTGCACGGGCGAATTCTTCCTCGCTCAGTGCCTTTATGCCCTTGACATGCGCAGCCGCCTTTGATATGTCCGTTACGTTGACGATGCCGTCTCCGTTAACATCACCGATAAGCACCGTTTTTTCGGTCTCATCGGGGACTTCTTCGGGCGGAGTTTCTGCGGGCTGTTCTTCTTCGCTGTCTGTCGGGACAACATCGGTCTCATCATCGGTGGTGACCTCATCGGGTACTTCACCCGTGACCTTGTAGCCGACTGTCAGCTGCCCTGCATAAATTCCCATGCCCCTTATGGTCAGCGAATAAGTTCCCGGCAGCATTGCCGAATAATCGCCTTCAATATAGTAGTCGATGCCTTCGGTCAGCGTCTCGCCGTTAAGGGTGACAACGGGTGACACGAACTGTTCTTCGCCCGAATATTCAAGGTCGTCAAGCGCTGCTTCGGCAGAAGATATATCAGTCCTGCCCATCGGTACAGCCAGCCATGTACCACCCTCTGCACGGTTTTTCAGCACATAGTCAAAGTCTATGCAGCCGTCCTCGTCAGCAGTCTGCTGGGCGATGTAAAGCACGTTATCCGCAGTCAGCCCCTGCGTTGTGGTCTGATCTTCCCCACCCCACAAGAAAAATATACCTGCGGTCTACTTGATTTTTTCTGAAAGATATGTTATAATGACCACAACATCAAAGAAAGGAGAAAACCGAAATGAAAAAGTTCACTGTTTCATATCTGTATAGCGGATCCTTACAGAGCCTCGTCCTCGAATCGGAAGAGACTTCTTTTGTGCTGCATACAGATAAATCGGCTGAACATTTCGGGATCTCCTGTTTCTGAGTATATTGATCCTTGTAAGTGAAACACCGTCTGTTTGCAGCAGGCGGTGTTTTTATTATGCCCGAATGATGGAAATTGGCATACATTCCTGTCTTAGAAACAGGCTTCTGAGAGTTCGAATCTCTCTTCGGGTACTTATGTGGGATTGGCGGAACAGGCATACGCAGCGGTCTCAAATACCGTTTTTTCAGGGTTCGACTCCCTGATCCCGCATTTGATATGCTCCCGTAGACCAACGGCAGAGTCAGCGGCTTTAAACACCGTTAAGTATGAGTTCAAATCTCATCGGGAGTATCGGGATCAATATATTCGGAAAGGAGATGTTTTCAATGCCCGTTATAGATGTCAAGGCGACAGGAGCGAACATCAAGGCTATAATGAAGATGAAAGGCTTTAAGATAGCTGATGTTCAGGAGAGGTGCGGCTTCAATACCCCGCAGGCTATTTTCAAATGGATGCGTGGAGATGCTGTGCCTACCATCGACAATATGATTATCATTGCCGATATGTTCGGCGTGACAATAGACCAGATAGTTATAATCAAAAGGATATGACTGTTATTTCACCGACAGTCATAAGGCTGCATCGTCTAATGGTCAGGACACAAGGTTTTCAACCTTGGAATGCGGGTTCAACTCCCACTGTGGTCATCATAGCGCCCCATTTGAAATTCAGACAAGTTCCATGCTTTTGCGGCAGTGTTTTGTGGATTTCAATAGTCGGAATGCTAAAAATGTCCATACATACTCGGTTCAGAGCCGAGGTTTTGGGAGTTCAAATCTCCCCACGGATATACGGCGGATTCGTCTAATTGGACAGGACAGGAGACTTTCAATTTCCAAATATGGGTTCGATCCCCGTATCCGTCATAAGTAGCTTACAAAGCTACTTGACATTTCACTGTATCGGTGATATAATCAGTTACAACAACAGGGGAGCAATAAACTCCCGAATCACTTTACGAAAGGATGAGAATGATGAACTCTGCTAAGAACATTTCTGCTATCAGATGGTTTGAGTATCAGTATAGCTTTAGCTTTAGTTTTGACCAGTGTGGTCAAGGCTTTGTTGTACTGCATACTAAACCCGATGATCTTTCAGGTTCAAGATAGAGTTTATCTGCCATCTTCTGATAGAACATTACGTCTGTATGTAGTGCGAACTCATACGGACGTTTTTTATTTCTATCGGAAGGTGGTATTATTATGACTTCGGAAATGCCCGTCATTGATATGACAGCGACAGGCTCTAACATAAAAACTCTTATAAAAGCAAAAGGTCTGAAAGTGGCTGAAATTCAGAACATTCTGGGATTCAACACGCCTCAGTCCATATTCAAGTGGATGAGAGGGGAGTCAATGCCCTCTATCGACAATCTGGTGATACTGGCACATATCCTGAATGTCACCATTGATGAGATAATAATCCTGAACTGAATGTCCCGATATTTCGGGACACACGCCCTTGTAGCTCAGCTGGTAGAGCGCAGGTCTGAAGAACCCGGCGCCGCAAGTTCGATCCTTGCCGAGGGCATTATGATTCCGTTTCGTCTAGTGGTAGGACATCGGTTTCTGACACCGAAAAGGGGAGTTCAAATCTCTCAGCGGAAATATGACTGTGTAGCCAAGCGGAAAGGCAGTCGGCTGCAACCCGACGAGCGTAGGTTCGACCCCTATCACAGTCTTTTGCTAAATGCCTTTGTAGCTCAGTTGGTAGAGCGTATGCCTGAAGAGCATAGCGTCGCAAGTTCGATTC
>CAMNMO010000035.1 GCA_946544695.1 uncultured Ruminococcus sp.
AACAGCAAAATAACCCTGCGCTCAGCGCAAGGTCACTTTCAGACAATATATTATAGCATATTATTCAGCATCTGTCAAGGTTTTGCGCCGGCCCCACAAATTACTATTTTGTGACAAAACTGTTTATTTTGCTTGACCTTTCCGATGATAATAAAAAAGCCGTTTTCGATTTTGGCTTGCATGACAGCGGGATATGTGTTATAATAATTACAATAAACGACATCGGAGCTTGATCACGCCCCGTGCCGTACCCGCTTTTTTCAAGGAGGTCTTTATATGAAACTGCTTTGTATCGACGGAAACAGTATCATGAACCGTGCTTTCTACGGTATACGCATACTTACAAATTCCAAAGGTATCTGCACGAACGCCCTCACAGGGTTCATGAATATTTATCTCAAGGAAATAGATGAAGTACAGCCCGACTGCGTTGCTGTGGCATTTGACCTGCGTGCACCCACATTCAGGCACAAGGCGAATGCTGCCTATAAAGCAAACCGCAAGGGCATGCCCGACGAACTTGCACAGCAGATGCCGCTGATAAAAAAACTGCTTGGGCTTATGGGCATAAAGACAGTCGAATGCGAGGGCTATGAGGCTGACGATATACTCGGTACGCTTTCAAAGGCAGCTGCTGACAGCGGCAATGAATGCTTCATTCTTACAGGTGACCGTGACAGCTTCCAGCTTATCAACGACAAGGTGACTGTAAGGCTGGCGGGCAACAAGGAAACAAAGGTCTACACACCTGCCCGCATAATGGAAGAATACGGCGTCACACCGAGACAGATGATAGAGGTAAAGGCACTTATGGGCGATACCTCGGATAACATTTCGGGCGTGAAGGGCATAGGCGAGAAGACTGCCCTCAACCTGATACAGCAGGCAGGCAGCGTTGATGCGCTTTATGCCGACCTTGACAGCTTCACCATATCAAAGGGTGTGCGCACCAAGCTTGAATCGGGACATCAGGACGCTGTTGACAGCCATTTTCTGGCTGAGATATGTCTTGAAGCCCCTGTGGACAAAGCTACCGAGGATTACAAGTTAGGTCAGCCCGACAAGGACGAAGCCCGCAGATTACTCACCGAACTGGAAATGCTGAGACTGATGGACAGGCTGGGTCTGACAGGCGAAGGCAGCGGCGGCACCGAAAAGCTCAGTGAGGAGACTGCCCTGAAGCTTAAAGACCTGCCGAAGTACGAATGCGGTCTGCCGCTGAACGATGATGCTGTCAGCAAGATGACAGAGGGCACATCTGCGGCGTTCATGTTTGACGGCAGCAGGCTGGCGGTGTTCTTTGAGGACAAGGTATACACCATTGCTGCGGGCGACTGGGACTTCGACGGCACAGCACTGAGGTTTTTTGAAAGCGGCTGCGCAAAGACCGCCTTTGAGGGAAAGACTGCGCACAAGTTTGCTTTTGACAACGGCACCCGCCTTAACGCACTGACCTTCTGCTGCGACCTGGCAGGCTACCTGCTGAATTCTCAGGCGGGGGAATACACAGCTGAGAACCTCTGCCTTACCTACAAGGTCATCTACCGCAAGGACATGGGTGAGTATGCGGATATATGTTCGCTGCCGTCACTGGCTGAAAAGCTTAAAGTTCAGCTGGAACAGACCGACATGTCAGGGCTTTACAATGATGTGGAACTGCCCCTTTGCGAAGTTCTGGCATCTATGGAACATTACGGCGTCTGTGCCGACACCGACGGGATACGTGAGTTCGGCAGGGGGCTGAAAAAAGATATAGCTGCGCTGACAGCACAGATATACGAACTTGCAGGAGGGGAATTCAACATAGCTTCCCCCAAGCAGCTGGGCGAAGTGCTGTTCGAGAAGCTGGGTCTGCCTGCAAAGAAAAAGACCAAGTCGGGCTATTCGACCAATGCAGAGGTACTTGAAGAACTGGCAGACAAGCACCCCATCATCAACCTTGTGCTGGAATACCGCACGCTGACCAAGCTGAATTCCACCTACGTTGACGGTCTGCTGAAAGAGGTCGAGAGTGACGGCAGGGTGCACAGCGTGTTCAAGCAGACCGAGACACGCACAGGCAGGATAAGTTCCACCGAACCCAACATGCAGAACATTCCCGTGCGCAAGGAGATAGGGCGCAACATGCGCAAATTCTTTGTGGCAGGCGACGGTTATACCCTGCTTGATGCCGATTACAGCCAGATAGAACTGCGTGTGCTTGCAGCAGTATGCGGCGACGAAAACATGAAGAAGACCTTCGCTGAGGGCACAGATATACACGCTATGACCGCTTCGCAGGTATTCGGCATACCCGCAGACATGGTGCTGCCCGAGATGAGAAGTGCGGCAAAGGCTGTAAACTTCGGTATAATCTACGGCATAGGTGCATTCTCTCTGTCAAAGGATATAGGCGTATCTGTGGCGGAAGCAAAGCAGTATATCAAGAACTACCTCGACAACTTCCCGAAGGTATCGGAGTTTATGGACAAGACTGTTGAAGACGGGATAAAGAACGGTTATGTCACCACCGTATTCGGCAGGCGCAGGTATATCCCCGAACTTGCAGCCACCAACAAGGTGATGCAGGCATTCGGCAAGCGTGCGGCCATGAATGCGCCCATACAGGGTGCGGCAGCCGACATCATCAAAATAGCGATGGTGAAGGTCTACAACAGGCTGAGGGCTGAAAAGCTTGATGCAAGGCTGATACTCCAGGTGCATGACGAACTGATAATCGAAGTTTCGCCCGATGACAAGGACAAGGCAGCTGCGATACTCAAGGAAGAAATGGAGAATGCTGTCAATCTCGGTGTAGCGATGGAAGTATCCGTCGGAGAAGGCAAAAGCTGGTATCTTGCCAAAGGATAAAACAAAAAGCGTCGGTCACCCGACGCTTTTTTATGTCATTAAATATGTCAGCCTTCCTGTGAGATAACAGTGCCCTCGTTATCTATCGAAAGTTCCTTTACCTGCCAGCCACGAAGTCCCGCATTGTCCAGCGAGAACTTCATCTTGCCTGCAAAGAACTTGTTTTCCTCGTCAACTATCGCCATGACTGTGGGACCCGCACCGCTTATGTATCCCGCATAAGCGCCGTGAGTGTAGGCTATGTCGAACACTTCCCTGCACCCGGGTATCAATTCCATGCGGTAAGGCTGGTGCAGCTTGTCGTGCACAGCTGTACGCAGATTCTCAAATTTGCCTGTCAGCAGTGATGCCGAAAACAGCGCCGCCCTCGACAGATTGTAAACTGCGTCCTTGTGGCTGACCTCTTTGGGCAGGCACGCCCTTGCGTCCTCGGTCTTCAGTTCAAAATCAGGTATCATGGCCACGAATTTAAGCTTTGTGTATACCTCCTGCTTTACCCACTGCACTTTCCTGCCGTCAAACACCGCAGTAACTATGCCGCCCAGCAGTGCGGGGGCAGTGTTGTCGGGGTGACCCTCTATCTGTGCTGCAAGGTCTACCAGGTCGTCCTTTGTAAGCGGGTCGCCAAGCATCTTGTTGGCGCCCACAAGTCCTGCTATGATGCAGGCAGATGATGAACCCAGCCCCCTTGCCATAGGTATGTTGTTTGTCTGCCTCAGCTTCAGTCCGCCAAGCTGTTTGCCGCATACCGCATAAAGGTCCTTAGCGGATACGTATATCAGGTTCCTTTCATCGCAGGGCACCTCTATACCGTCCGCAGATGCTATGTCTATATGGTCGCTTTCCTCCATCTCGACATAGTTGTAATAATTCAGCGCCAGTCCCAGTGCATCAAAGCCTGCACCCAGGTTTGCAGATGTTGCGGGTATCTGTATCTTATACATTTTACTTCCTCATTTCAAAAACAGTGGTCATTGCGCTCCCCCATCAGCATAATGACAAAAGCCGCTGACTGCGGGTCTTGTCCTGCTGATACAGGTGCGTTATCAGTTCTCCATCGGGCGGACTCTCAGCGTTACGCCCACGCTGTCAGCCACCTTCTGTGACTTTGCTATCTCCTCCTCACCGATGATATCCACCACCGTAAGTATCACGTTAGGAACATAGTCCTTCATATTTTTTGCAAAGCTCAGCATTTCTGCAAAGCAGTCCTTATCCTTCCACTTGGGTCTGGTTATCTCCATGTAAGCCTTGCTGTCGGAAGCGTTCAGGCTTATGGATACCGTGTCAAGCAGCCCCTTGAATTCGGGTTCGGTCTTTCTGCCGTGTATAAGGTCAGCCAGACCGTTTGTGTTGAGCCTTATGGGTGTATCGCACACCGACCTTATGTACCTTGCGGTATCAAGCAGTATATCCAGTTCACTGGTGGGTTCGCCGTAACCGCAGAAGATTATCTCCTTATACGACGAAAGATCTCTGGTTTTCAGGTTTTCGATGACCTCATCGAGTGTGGGCTGATGTTCGAGCCACAGCGGGTCTGAACCGTAAGCGCCGTCACCGTTCTGTCTCAGGCAGAATGTGCATGCGCAGGGGCATTTGTTGGTTATATTCAGATAAAGCTTGCCCCATAATTCATAAGATATGGTCATAGCAGTTTTTTTCATAATATCCCTCCGTTCGATATTAATATTATACCACACGGCTATAAATATTCCAAGTATATTTTTGCACAAAAAAGTACACCGCCGTGAACTGCTTTTAGCTTCACCCGCAGAATAATGAAATTTCGGTGAAATCGGCTCTCGGGGTTGATTTTTGGGGCGATAGGTGCTATAATTGATTAGTTAGATGTTTTATATTAAACGTCATAAATTTTCTGACTCATCCCGACCACACAGCCAAATATCGCAGGCAGTGCGGTCGGTCTGAGTGAAAATTTATATGACGTTTACTATAATATTAAACGTCATAAATTTTCCGACTTATCCCGACCACACAGCCAAGTATCGCAGGCAGTGCGGTCGGTCTGAGTGAAAATTTATATGAAGTTTACTATAATATTAAACGTCATAAGTTTTCCGACTTATCCTGACCACACAGCCAAATATCACAGGCAGTGCAGTCGGTCTGAGTGAAAATTTATATGACGTTTACTATAATATTAAACATCATAAATTTTCCGACTTATCCCGACCACACAGCCAAATATCACAGGCAGTGCGGTCGGTCTGAGTGAAAATTTATATGATGTTTACTATCACTAAACAGACTTCACTTTGAGTCTGAACAGAAAGGAAATGAAGATCTTGAGATCATACAAAACTGCAAAATCTCTGAAAGTGCTGGCACTTACAACAGCACTGACCCTTGCATGCGGTGCATTCGCATCCTGCGGTAATGAACACAAAGCCGCTGACACAAGTTCGGCTGAAACAACAAATTCCACAGCAGAAAACAGCGGTGAGACCGCACAGTCAACAGGCGATTTCGTGACCGACCTGCTGCCCACCACAGATGAGGATATCCCTGCTAACAGCTTCATCATCACCCTGCGTGAAGATAAGGCACCCATCTCCTGCGAAAATTTTGAAAAGCTGGTGAGTGAAGGTTTCTATGACGGGCTCACATTCCACCGCATCTTTGCAGGCTTTATGGCACAGGGCGGTTCTTCCACGGGAACAGGCGTAAGCAGCGGCGATGAAGAGACCATCAAGGGCGAATTCAAGTCAAACGGCGTTGACAACGACCTCAGCCATAAGAGAAGCATCGTTTCTATGGCAAGAACGAACGACCCCGACAGTGCATCGACCCAGTTCTTTATCTGCTACAATGATGATGTGTCGTCATCGCTTGACGGCAACTATGCCGCTTTTGCGCAGGTAACACAGGGAATGGAAGTGGTAGACCGTTTCCTCAACTGCGACAGAGAACTCAATGATACGGGATATGGTGTACCCGAGCTTTCCAAACCTGTCTCCCCCATAACCATAACAAAGGCAACTATGATAGAACCCGATGCAAACGGTCATAAGCGTGCGCTGTTCACAGTTGATTTCACAGAGCATGAATTCACCGAGGGCGAATTCATCGTGACCATTCACCCCGACAAAGCACCCATAACCTGCGAAAACTTTGAAAAGCTGGTAAACGAAGGCTTCTATGACGGACTGAGTTTCCACAGAGTAATGGACGGCTTCATGGCACAGGGCGGTGACCCCGAGGGCACAGGCTTCGGCGGTGCCGATGAGGAGATCAAGGGCGAGTTTCCCGAGAACGGCGTTGACAACGACCTCAAGCATTTACGTGGCACCATCTCGATGGCAAGGGCAGCCGATCCCGACAGTGCATCGAGCCAGTTCTTCATCTGCTACAAGGATCTGGCATCACTTGACGGCAAGTATGCAGCATTCGGTGAAGTGACCGAGGGTATGGAAGTCGTTGACGGCTTCACGACCGTATGCCGTGGCTATACACAGACAGTTAACCCCGAAGATGCCGAACTTTCCGTACCCGGCACACCCATCACCATCGAAAAGGCTGTTATGATCGACAACGATGAGAACGGTGACCCCAGAATAAAATTCACAGTAAGGTACTGATAAACATTTCAGACAAAGCCTGACAAGCACCCAAGCAAAGGTCGCAGGTCAGGCTTTTGTTTGGTCTTACGGATATATCAAGAACGGAGAATGACAAAATGACAGAACTTTTCACAGCTGCAAAAAAACTGCTGGCAGAACACCCGAAACGTCTTGACGACCCGAAAATGTGGCTTTTCGTCACGGTGAATACCGCCCGTGCGCTGATAGACAACACAGACCGCAGCGGCATGGCTGCGCTTGATGATGCAAAAAACTGTCACACCGCAGCCGAACTTCAGCGCTGGTATGACAGCATTCAGGGCAGGTACGGCAGAGAAGGCTTCAGCTTCCGCAGCAGCCCTGTGTACTTTTACCTCAGTTCGCTGGTGGCTTTTTTTGATGACATGCCGCTGGGTGATGACGAACATGATATGATCGCACAAGCTGCCGCCTTTGACGAATATCTGCTTTACAGCATAAACGTCTGATACAGATACCGATATGTCCGTGACTTTGCGGCGTGCAAAACAGCCGCATGTCATTCAATAAATAATGTGGTTATCCCGCTGACACACCATACTAAACAGCTTTTCAGCGGGCATTAACAATAGTTGGCGGTTTTCTCTCCCCCGCCGAAGGCGGGGGAGAGAAAACATCTCAATAAATTTTACTTGTTATACTTCTATCCTTAGTGGTGTTTAAGGGGATAACCATAATAAATAATTAAGAGGTGACGCCCTTTGTTTTACAGGATCGAAGAAACACTGAAAAAATGTGACAGCAGACCGCAGTGCCCTTATGTGGCAGTGCTGACGGGTGCTGAATGGATAGAACACAGCGCAGATTTCGATATGGGTATCGAACTTGAAGTAAGTGCGGCAACAGCAAACAGCACTAAGGCTGAGATAAACTATGACTCGCTGACAGGCACTTTTTCCATACCCGACAGAGACGATATCTCAGGACCCGACGCAAGGTTCGCCTTTGCGCTGGACGAGAAGGGCATAGTATTCATTGATGACAGCGGAACAGTGCTGAAACTGATAGAGCGCATAACCGCTGCCAAACGCTGGAAAATGCCATGCCTTGAAAGGTTCATCTACGATTTTCTCGAACAGATAGTCCACCGTGACCAGCAGGTCATGGAAAAGTTTGAGACTGAACTTGACGATATCGAACATGCCATAATGACCGATATGAACGACAGCTACCCCAGACGCATAAATGAGATACGCAGCGACCTGCGTGACCTTAGGATACACTACGAACAGCTTATGGATCTGGGACAGGAACTGGAGGAGAACGAGAACAATTTCTTCAACGAGGATAATCTGAGGTACTTCCACCTGTTCAATCGGCGCATGGAGATGCTGCATGACATCGCAGCATCACTGAGGGACTACACCATTCAGGTGCGTGACCTTTACCAGTCTCAGCTGGACGTAAGGCAGAACCATATAATGGCAGTCCTAACCATAGTTACCACCGTGTTCACCCCGCTGACACTGATAACAGGCTGGTACGGCATGAACTTCGTGTACATGCCCGAACTTGCGTGGAAAGCTTCATACCCCATCCTGATACTTTTAAGCATAGCCATCGTAGTGGGGGGACTGTTGTTCTTTAAAAAGAAAAAATGGCTTTGAACTGTGTGATATGGAGAAAAAGTATCCCAATTTGAAAAACATTCATTCTGTATCATCAGCAATACACATCATAATTGTGAGGAAAGAGTAATGACAGATAAAAACATCAAAGACAAAACGAAAAAACTGCTTTATCCGCTGCTGACGGTGCTTACGGCACCTCTGGCTATAATGGTGATAGTGCTGCTGGCTTACAGGAACGAGGGCGCTTATCCTTTCGGGGACGGCACTGTGGCGTGGGGCGACATGATACAGCAGGTCATACCGCTGCTTGCCGACCTTAAAGATATCCTGTCAGGCAAGGACGGCGTGTTCCTGAATCTCCACAATGCTGCGGGCATGAATATGTGGGCGGTGATATTCTTCTTCCTGGCAAGCCCCTTTTCTCTGCTGGTAGTTTTTGTTGAAAAGACCGAACTGATGCATTTCGCAAACATTCTCGTCATGCTGAAACTCATGCTTTGCGGCGCCACTGCATCGCTGTACCTCTATAAATGCTTCCGCAAGCTGGACCCTATATGGGTGGCTGCACTGGGGGTGCTTTACGGGCTTTCGGGCTACGGGCTGCTGTATTATCAAAACGTTATCTGGCTGGATATGATGTACCTTTTCCCGCTGCTTCTGCTGACACTGGAGATGCTGTGCGACAAGAAAAGGGTGCTGCCTTACACCGCAGTGCTGGCAGCGATGATGGTGGTCAACTACTATATCGGTTACATGGTGGTCATCTTCATCATGCTGTTCATCGGTCTGACTCTCATGGGCATGCGTGGGAAAAGCGGTGACGGCGCTGCTGTCAGGTTCGTTACAGGTTCTGCGCTGGCTGCACTGGTCTCAGCTGTGATATGGCTGCCAAGCCTTTTGCAGTATACAGGAAGCGGCAGGGTCGAGGACGAGTTTTTCAGTTCGGTCCGTTCCTGTTCATTTCTCACCAATATAGAGACTGTCCTGCCGACCATACTGTGTTCTGCTTTTGTGCTGACAGCTACTCTGCTGCTCACAGCTGACGGCAGACCACGCAGCAAGAGGCTGAACTGCCTGCTGATAATGGCATTACTGACAGCGGTGCCGCTGATAGTTCAACCCATAAACCTTATGTGGCATACGGGCGACTACATGTCATTCCCGTCAAGATACGGTTTCATCACCGAGTTTATGCTGGTCAGCTGCACAGCTGCTTTCCTTGAGGACAAGGACGGAGTGCGCATGCCCGAAAAGAAAAAGCATGCCGACCATATCCTGCTGCTGACAGGAGCGCTGGCGGGCATATACCTGCTTGTAAAAACACTGATATCTTTCATTGATAATAACCGCAAAACAGCGAGCGCTTATGTGGGCAGTCTCTGGGGCGACAGAGATTCGCTGTCGATATGCCTCTCGGTATTCTTCATGATGTCTGCTGCGTTCGCCCTGCTGCTGACACTTTACCGCAAGGGCTGGCTCAGCAGCAGGGTACTGGCGATACTTTGCGCCGTGCTCATAGGCTGCGAGGGCTATGTGAACCTGTCTGTCTACCTGACTTATCCTGTATTCTACTACCCCGAAAGGGCAGCAGACCAGAACAAGGTCTACGACCTGGCAGACAGGATAAACGACAGCGACGGTATGTACCGTGTCAAAACGGACGGCAAGCTTTTCTATGTAAATCTGGTGGGCGCACTTGGATACGGTTCGATAAGCCATTACACCTCGCTCAACAGTCAGGACTACATGTTCATGATGAAACAGCTGGGCTACTCTGCTAACTGGATGGACGTGGGCAGCTACGGCGGCACCGAACTTACCGACATGCTGATGTCAGTAAAGTACGAGATAGTCCGTGGCGAGGCTGAAAACGCTGTTTACACAAACGGCGATTACTCCATCGTCCCTTGTGATGAATGGCTGTCGTCGGGACTTGTGGTAGACAGCATCGGCTGCGAGGAACTGCCCGAGATATCCCGTGGCGAGATACAAAAGCTTATATACGACAACACGCTTGCACAGTACGGCGGAGAGGGGGCCGTGCAGGTTTATGAACTTGACGGGACTTCCGACGGCAGCGGTTACACTGTAACAAACGGCGGCGATCATACCCTTGAACTGGATATCAGCGGCAGGCAGACAGTCTACTTCGATGCCTTTGACCACCCTGAGGTCAGTCTCGGAAGCGACATCGACAAGACCTTCAATGTGACCGTAAACGGCAATACGATAAAGACCGATTACCCAAATGGTGACTTCAACGGTATACTTTGTCTCGGTGAATTTGAAAACGAGCATATCACTGTGAACGTGAAGTCAAAGTATGATATCAGCATGAAGTCACTGGGTGTCATCACTGAGGACAGAGACAAGCTCAAAGCCGCAGCAGAAAACGCAGAGACTGTCAACTTCACACAGAAGGGCGGCAGGCTGACAGGCAGCGTCAACGGCAGCAACGGTCAGAAATGCCTGATAAATGTGCCCTACACCGACGGGCTGAATGTTGAGATCAACGGCAAGAAAGTACCTTGCCAAAGGGCTTACGGCGACCTGACAGCAGTTGAACTGACCGACGGCGAGAACAACATAACCGTCACCGCAACAGCTAAGGGACTGGGTGCAGGTATCCTGCTTTCAGTCATAGGTCTGGCACTTTGTGCTGCATGGCACTTCATTCTCAGCAAAAAGCTGAAAGCCGAAGGCAAGGCTGCCACGATACTGAAATGGGCTGTCACAGCAGCGAGCGGTGCTGTGTTCATCATAGTTTACGTGGTGCCCGTGTTCGTCAACATCGTCAACAAAAAAGATGCATAAATAAGCTTGTGAAAAACAACCACGTTAAAAAGGCAGCGTACCCGATAGTGCGCTGCCTATATTTATGCAAAAAAAGGACTGCCGATAACATCAGCAGTCCTTATGATATCTCAGATCATCAGATGAAAGGCTCAGCCGCAGTGTGCGGAGTGCTCTCGTTCTTTACGATCTCGACCTTGTTGTAAACGTCCATACCTGTACCTGCGGGTATCAGCTTACCGATGATAACGTTCTCCTTCAGACCCTGCAGCTTATCAGTCTTACCTCTGATAGCAGCATCGGTCAGAGCCTTTGTGGTCTCCTGGAAGGAAGCAGCAGACAGGAAGCTGTCGGAGTAGCTGGACGCCTTGGTGATACCCTGGAGCACGGGCACTGTGGTGATGAGCTTTGCATTCTCGTCGCCTGCATCTATCTGTGCCTGTATCTCCTCGTTCAGTCTGTCGACCTCGTACTTGTCTACCAGCTCGCCTGGCAGCCTGAAGCTGGAACCGGGATCGTCGATCTTGACCTTTCTCATCATCTGGCGAACGATAACTTCGATGTGCTTGTCGTTGATATCAACACCTTGCAGACGGTAAACCTTCTGTACTTCGGTGATGATGTAGTTCTGAACAGCCTTCTCGCCGTTAACTGCCAGTATATCAGCAGGGTTGATGGAACCTTCGGTCAGCGGCTCACCTGCGCTGACTACCTGTCCTTCTTTTACCCTGATCTTGTAGCCGTAAGGTATAGGATAGCTTTCCTCAACGGGTGTCAGCTGACCATCGGAGTAGAGCTCCTCGGTGACGGTGATCTGCTTGGTCTTCTTGACCTCCTCGATACGTACCACACCGCTGATCTTGGAAATGATAGCTGCTCCCTTAGGCTTTCTCGACTCAAACAGTTCCTCGACACGGGGAAGACCCTGTGTGATATCTTCTGCCGATGCGATACCACCGGTATGGAATGTTCTCATGGTCAGCTGTGTACCGGGCTCACCGATGGACTGTGCGGAGATAACGCCGACAGCTTCACCGACCTGTACTATATTGCCGTTTGCCAGGTTAGCGCCGTAGCACTTAGCGCATACGCCGTTTCTTGCCTTACACTGCAGTACCGATCTGATCTGGATAGAGGTCTTGCCCTCTTCTTCCAGTGCAGCAACGATCTTGGCAGCATCGTGCTCGCTTATCAGCTTATCCTTGGAGCAGATCAGCTCGCCTGTCTTGGGATCCTTGAGTGATTCAACAAGGTATCTGCCCACAAGTCTCTCGCTGAGAGGCTCGATCATTTCGTTGCCGTTCTTGATATCGAATATCTCTATACCAACGGTAGTGCCGCAGTCCTTGTGTCTGATGATAACGTCCTGTGATACGTCAACAAGACGTCTTGTCAGGTAACCCGAGTCAGCGGTACGCAGAGCGGTATCAGCCAGACCCTTACGTGCGCCTCGGGAGGATATGAAGTATTCCAGTATGTTAAGACCTTCACGGTAGTTAGCTCTGATAGGCATCTCGATGGTAGAACCTGATGTATTGGCGATCAGACCACGCATACCTGCGAGCTGTCTTATCTGGTTTATCGAACCACGGGCACCGGAGTCCGCCATCATATGGATAGGATTGTGCTCGGTGTCGTAGCTTGCCTTCAGTGCATCTGTTACCTTATCAGTAGCAGCGTTCCAGATCTCGATGAACTTCTTGGACTTTTCTTCTCTGGAGATATAACCTCTCTTGTACTGCTTGTCTACCTTTTCGACCAGTGCATCTGCTTCTGCGAGGATATCCTTCTTTGAAGCGGGGATATCTGCATCGCAGACCGCAACGGTTATGGCAGACTTGGTGGAGTACTTATAGCCCAGTGCCTTGATGTTATCAAGAACTTCGGAAGTAGTTGTAGTACCGTGTCTCTGTATACATCTGTCGATGATATCGCCCAGCTGCTTCTTCTTTACGAGGAAGTTTACTTCCAGGTCGAACTGCTTCTCGGAGCTTGTTCTGTCAACATAGCCCAGATTCTGGGGGATAATGGAGTTGAAGATAAGTCTTCCCACAGTAGCGTCGATAATCTTGGATACTGTCTTGTCACCGATCTGACGTGTGATCCTTACCTTGATAGCTGCGTGGAGAGTAACATCGTGGTTATCATAAGCCATGATAGCCTCGTTGACATCTCTGAACACCTTGCCCTCACCTGGTTCGTCCTTCTTCTGAAGGGTCAGGTAGTATGAACCCAGCAGCATATCCTGCGAAGGAACAGCCACAGGACGTCCGTCCGAAGGCTTGAGCAGGTTGTTTGCTGCCAGCATCAGGAATCTTGCCTCAGCCTGTGCCTCAACGGAGATAGGCAGGTGCACCGCCATCTGGTCGCCGTCGAAGTCAGCGTTGAACGCAGTACAAACCAGAGGGTGCAGCTTGATAGCTCTGCCCTCTACCAGTATGGGCTCGAATGCCTGTATACCCAGTCTGTGCAGTGTAGGCGCACGGTTCAGCATTACAGGGTGACCCTGGA
>CAMNMO010000036.1 GCA_946544695.1 uncultured Ruminococcus sp.
TTCCCCCGCCTAAAGTACTGTAAAACCGCTGTTTTTGTGGTGTGTCATCGGAACGGTCATATTCTTTGATAAGGCTGCGATGTGTTTGCCATTGCTGATATTATACCACAATTTCTCACGGTTGTAAAGATTCAAAGGGCAGTGCGAAAGTCCCGAAAGACCCGTGCCACGCCTGCGGACTGTCAGCTTAACTAAAGGGGACTTATATTGTGCCCTTTTGTTTTTGGGATTATGCCGCTTGTAAACAGGGCTTTTTTGTGATATAATAAATAGGTATGCTGAAAAATAATATCGGCGGCAAAATGTGACTTGCTGCCCGCTGTCATGGATACATACAGTAAACGACCCGACCTTGCAGCGGCAGGGTCTGACATATAACGGAGGAAAAGCAATGGGCTTAAAAGAAGAAATAAACCGCAGGCGTACATTCGCCATAATTTCCCACCCCGATGCAGGTAAGACCACACTTACAGAAAAATTCCTGCTGTACGGCGGTGCCATCGCACAGGCAGGCGCTGTAAAGGGCAAGAAGAATTCCCGCCACGCAGTTTCTGACTGGATGGAGATAGAAAAGCAGAGAGGTATCTCTGTAACATCATCGGTAATGCAGTTCCAGTATGAGGGCTACTGCATAAACATACTTGATACCCCGGGACATCAGGATTTCTCTGAGGACACCTACCGCACACTGATGGCGGCTGACTCGGCTGTCATGGTGATAGATGCATCAAAGGGTGTTGAGAACCAGACAAGAAAGCTGTTCAAGGTATGCGTTATGAGGCACATACCCATATTCACGTTCATAAACAAGATGGACCGTGAGGCACGCAACCCATTCGACCTCATCGATCAGATAGAGAACGAACTGGGCATACACACCTACCCTGTCAACTGGCCCATAGGCTGCGGCAAGGAGTTCAAGGGTGTTTATGACAGAGACAAGCGTCACATAATATCATTCTCGTCCGATTCCGAAATGGCATTCGGCAAGCACAAGGTGGCTATGGAAGAAGTTGAACTTTCCGACCCTGCGCTGGACGATATGCTGGGCGAGAACCTGCACCGGACCCTTTCCGACGATATCGAACTGCTGGACGGCGCAAGCTATGAGTTCGATATAGACAAAGTCAGGAACGGTGAGCTTTCACCTGTGTTCTTTGGTTCTGCGCTGACGAATTTCGGTGTTGAGCCTTTCCTGGAGAGATTCCTGGAGATGACCACACCGCCCACCGCCCGCATGAGCAGTGACGGCCTCATCGACCCTTTCGACGAGGATTTCTCGGCATTCGTATTCAAAATACAGGCAAACATGAACAAGGCACACCGAGACAGGATAACCTTCCTGAGAGTCTGCTCGGGCAAGTTCGATAAGGAAATGGACGTACTGCACGTTCAGGGCAACAAGAAGATGCGACTTTCCCAGCCGCAGCAGATAATGGCGCAGGAACGTGAGATAATCGACGAAGCTTATGCAGGCGACATAATCGGCGTGTTCGACCCGGGTATATTCGCCATAGGCGACACCATCTGTTCGCCCAAGCGCAAGTTTGAATTTGAGCCTATACCGACCTTTGCGCCTGAACATTTCATGAGGGTAAGGCAGAAGGACACCATCAAGCGAAAGCAGTTCGTAAAGGGTGCCACCCAGATAGCGCAGGAAGGTGCGATACAGATATTCCAGGAACCTGAGACGGGTATGGAAGAAGTCATCATCGGCGTTGTGGGCGTACTTCAGCTGGAGGTTTTCGAGTACCGCATGAAGAACGAGTACAATGTTGAGCTGTTCAAGGAAAACCTTTCATACAGCCACATCAGGTGGATAGACAACAAGGATATCGACGTGAAGAAGCTGAAGCTTTCCAGCGATACCAAGCTGGTGCAGGACTTCCGTGGCAACTACCTGCTGCTGTTCACCAGTGAGTGGAACATTCGCTGGGCACTGGAAAAGAACGAGGGTCTTGAACTGAGCGAGTTCAACCGTGGCGCATTGCAGTGATAAATAGCAAACGGCACATCTGCTGAAAATGCAGGTGTGCCGTTTTTGCTGTAAATATTTTCGGGATAGAAAACGGCTCCCCCGCTGCGGGAGAGCCGAATTTTTTATGCTTTTGTCACGGCGTTTATTTGCCTATTTCCTTGATGCCCTTGACATGTGCCGCAACTCTTGACAGGTCGGTAACGTTGACAACACCGTCACCGTTAACATCTGCCACTGCAAGCTTGTCATCGTCCATCGACTTTACAGCCTTTACATGTGCTGCGATCTTTGCGATATCGGTAACGTTGATTATACCGTCGCCGTTCACATCGCCAAGCAGCAGACCGCTGCCGTCGGGGTCATTGTCATTGCCGTCGCCGTTTCCGCTGTCAGGGTCGTTATCCTGACCCTTCTTGCCGTCATCGCCGCTGCCGTCCTTGCTGCCGTCATTTCCGCTGTCGGAGGACTTCTCGGTTATAACAAAGGTGTCTGTGATCTCACCGACATAGCTGCCCATGCCGACTACCCTTACAGTAGCAGTACCAACCTTGTCGTTATCCTCATAGATGACCTTGTAGTCAACGCCTTCGGTCAGTTTCCTGCCGTTGTCGGTGACTGTGACCTTTGGTGTAACAGCTTCGCCGTCAAACTCAACTTCACCGAATTCCAGTTCTATCACCATGTTGTCGGCGCTTCTGCCGTTTATGGTGAAGGTGGTCTCCAGTTCGCCGCTGTAATTGCCTATGCCCTTTACGACTGCCTTTGCGGTGCCTGCATCAACATTGTTGCTGTACTCCACCTCAAAGTCAACGCCTTCTGTAAGCTGTTCGCCGTCAAGCATAACTATTATGGCGGGAGTCTTGGGTTCGCCGTCATAGTCAAAGCTGTCAGCAGCTGCGCTTATCTCAGCATCTTCAATGGTCTGACCAACTATTTTGTATTCGGCAGTGATGGTATCCTTGTAATAGCCGCAGCCGATAACAGTGATTGTAACAGTGCCGACGTCCACATTATTTGTAAATGCCAGCTCATAATCAGTACCTTCCATCAGGGTGTAAGAACCGTTGCCCACGATGACCTCGGGCACCTGTGCTGTGCCGTCATAAGCAAAGCTGTCCTGACTAAGAGTAACTGTCATGCCCTCGATGGAGGTCGCATCGGAACTGCTTATTGCGAACGGCTGACTCAGTGTGCCCTTGTAGTTGCCCAGTCCTGTCGCTGTGACAGTTGCCTTGCCCATTGCAACATTATCATAGTAAGCAACTTCAAAGTCAACGCCCTCTACCAGTGTTCTTTCGCCCTTTTCTATGGTGACCTGCGGGGTCTTTTCGCTGCCGTCGGCTGTGTACGAATAATTGCAGAGCGTCATGGTAGCGTTTGAGATATCGCTCTTTGTTATCTCGAATTCCTTAGTGGTCACACCGCTGTAATTGCCCTTGCCCGTGATGGTTATGGTGGCAGTGCCCGCCTTTGTGTTGTCAGCGTATTCCACAGTGTAATCGGTGTTCTCGGTCAGCCCCTTGCCTTCGCCGTCCTTGACTGTTACCCGTGGTCTCTGCGGCTGACCTGTGTACTCAACGCTCTCGGGAACTATCAAAAATTCCAGATCAGCGAACGCCTTCTGCACTATGCTGAACTCTGTCGAAACGCTGCCTGTGTAGCTGCCTATGCCGTTTGCCGTCACCTTTACAGTGCCGACCTCAACATTGCCGCCCATCGAAACAGTGAAATCAGTGCCCTCAGTCAGCTGCTTGCCGCTGCCGTCCTTTACAGTGACAACAGGTGTCTTTGCAGTGCCGTCATATTCAAACTCGTTGGCAGACAGGCTGATCTCAAAGTCCGATATATCAATGGTCGAAGGCTTGGGATCGGGCTCGGGATCGGTCTTGCCGCTTGTAATGGTGAAGTTCACCGACTTGCTGCCTGTATAGTTGCCCATACCCGTTGCTGTTGCAGTAGCCTTGCCCTCTGCCTTATTGTTCTTGTATTCTACCGTGAAGTCAACGCCCTCGGTCAGCACAGCAGAACCTACCTTTACCGTAACGGCAGGTGTCTTCTCCTCGCCGTCATAAGTAAAGCTGTTCGGGCTGACGCTTACAGATGCGCCGCTCATATCAGCAGGCTTTATCTCAAAGCTGAGGTTTATGGTGCCCGTGTATGCATTCATGCCTGTTATGTTAACAGAAGCTGTGCCCGCATTGACGTTCTCGTTATAGCTTACGCTGTAATCGGTGCCCGCTTTCAGGGTGACGCTGCCGTTCTTTATGGTCACAGCAGGTTCAAAAGCGCTGCCGCTGTAAGTAACATCGGAAAGCTTGCTTACCGTGCAGCTGTTGATGTCGATGGCGTTCGCTCTCTTTTCGTTGATGACGAACTTGGCGGTGTTGGTGCCCTTGTAGTTGCCCTGACCCTTGATGGTCGCAGTTGCCTCACCGACCTTCACGTTATTTGAGTAGGTGATTGTATAATCAGTCTCTGCCATCAGTTCAACGCCGTCGTCCCTTACAGTGGGCGAAGGAGTCTTTGCGCTGCCGTCATAGTCAAACACATCGGGGCTGACAGCAAAGTAGCAGCTGCTTATATCCTTTGCAGCTATCGTGAACTTGACAGTGTTAGTGCCCGAATACCTGTCGCCCGCACCTGTAACTGTCACAGTCGCCTCGCCCGCATTGATGTTGTTATCGTAGGAAACTGTATAATCGCTGTCCTCTGTAAGCACAGTGCCGCTGCTGTTCTTTACGGTAACGGAAGGCTTTTTCTCGCTGCCGTCATAGGTAAAGCTCTTGCTGCTGAGTGTTACGGTGCAGTCAGATATGGGCTTTGCAGAAGCCTTGCTTATGGTAAAGCCCGCAGATTTGCTGCCTGTGTAATTGCCCTTGAATGTGATGTTGACAGTCGCATTGCCCACATTCTTGTTATCGGTGTAGCTTACGGTATAGTCAGTGCCGCTTGTCAACGTCTTGTTCAGGTCGGGGTCCTTGACTGTTACAGTGGGTTTCTTCTCGCTGCCGTCGTAGGTGTAGTTATCTGCCGAAAGGCTGACAGCCAGTCCCTCAGCCGACTTGGGCTGTATGGTGAAATACAGCGTGGTCTCGCCTGTGTAGCGGCCCTTGCCCTTTACGACTGCCTTTGCGGTGCCCGCATTGGTATTGGAAGAATATGTAACAGTATAATCCGTATTCTCCACCAGTGCAGTGCTGCCGTCCTTGATTCCCGGCTTCTTTGCAGTGCCGTCATAGACATAGCTGTCAACAGCCAGTGAGAAATTGCTTGCTGACTTTGCCTTTATGGTAAATTCCTTAGTTGCGGTGCCTGTGTAGTTGCCCTTGCCCTTTATGCTTATCTTGGCAGTTCCGGGTTCGGTGTTGCCGCTGATGGAAGTTATCTCATAATCAGTGCCGCTGGTCAGCGTTTTGCTGCCGTCCTTGACAGCGGGTGTCTTTGCGGTGCCGTCGTATTCAAAGCTGTCAGGCGATACCGTAACACCGCTTATGCTCTTGGCATTGATGGTGAATTTGCCCGAAGCGGTGCCCGAATAGTTGCCCTTGCCCGTGATGGTGATAGCAGCCGAACTTCCCGCATTGACATTATTGGAATATGCCACTGTGTAATCAGTGCCCGAAGTCAGCGTTTTGCCGTTCAGTGTGACGGTGGGTGCGGGTCTCAGTTCACTGCCCGTGTAGGTCTGTGCAGATGCGCTGACAGTCGCACCCGAGATGGATATGCCGTTTATCTTGAACGAACCTGTTGCAGTGCCTGAATAGTTGCCCTTGCCCGTGATGGTGATATTAGCCGTACCGACAGCGGTGTTGTTTGAATAGCTGACATCATAATCGCTCGAAGTCAGTGTCTTGCTGCCCAGCTTTACGGTCACTGCGGGTTTCAGCGCACTGCCTGTGTAGGTCTGTGCGGAAGCAGTTACCGTCGCACCCGATATAGATGCCTTGTTTATGGTGAATGTGCCGCTTGCGGTGCCGTTATACTGACCTATGCCCTCGACAACGACTTTCGCAGTGCCCGCATTTATGTTATCAGAATAGCTCTTCACCTTGAAATCGGTGCCTGCTGTCAGTTTAGTGCCGCCAAAGGTCACAGTAGGTGTGGGCTTCAGTTCACTGCCCGTGTAGGTCTGTGCAGATGCGCTGACAGTCGCACCCGAGATGGATATGCCCTGTGTCGTCAGGGTGCCTGCCACCATGTTTTTCAGCGTGGTGTAATCGCTGGGTGTGTACTGCGATGTAGCCTGCTTCAGTTCAAGGTCATAGAACTTTGCGCTGCTTGGTATGCTTATGGTCTGCGCCTTAGTGCCGTTGAGTATGGTCTTGTGCGGCTTGGAAAAGCTTACCTTGCCGTTTGCGCAGTCGAAATTGCCTGCCACGCAAAGTGTTCCGCCCGAGAAGGTGCTGGAATACTTTGAAGTGCTGAGGTTGTTGATGACCAGATTTCCGCCGACCTTTACAACGTCGTTCGTTGCAGTCATCTTTATGCCTGTAACGCCGCCTGTATAGCCCGCAGTCGATGTGCCGAGCGCCAGCACCAGATTGCCCTTGACATCAAGTGTGCCGCCCTTGCCGCTCATATCTATCACGCCCGAACTTACCGTGTAATTCTGGCTGACATTCAGCGTACCGCCGTTGAAAACTATGGCATCCGCAGGTGCTATGCCGTCGGAATTCACCTGTGTTATCGAGCCTGTCACATTTACAGTCTTGCCGTTGAGGTCAAGATACTTTATCTTGGTAGACGAACTTGCCTTGAAATTCAGGTTCTGTGTCAGCGGCTGAGTGATGTTTATGTATTCATTGAATGTGGGTGTGCCGCTGCCTGTGTAGGTAACGGTGTTGAGTATGGTAGCCAGCGCACCTTTCAGCACAGTGCTTTGACCCGACAGCACCAGCTTTGATGTACCCGTCATCTGGAACGAGTTGTAGTTGCCCTTTGGCGTGGTGTCGTTCAGGGCGGTGCTGACGGTTATCGTGCCCGCAGTTATCTGATTTGCAGTCATCGTGTAGTTACCGTCGATCTTGCTGTTCAGCTTCCAGTACAGACCGCCTGTTGTGATGCTGCCCGAACTGTTCTGCATGCACAGATAGCCCAGTGTGCTGTAATCGTTCTCACCGAACCACAGCGTGCCCGTTACCACCAGCTTGCCCGAGCCTATGTTCAGCTTGCCGCTCTCCACGAACATGTCGCCGTTTACCGTGAGTGTCTTGCCGTTGAGGTCAAGTCCGTTCTGGATTATCAGGTTGCCGTTCACGCTGGAAGCCTGCACAGTACCGCTCGACCATGTTACCCCGCTGGAAGCTGATGCCGTCAGCACCCCAGCATTTTTTCCGATGAAGTCGTTGGGCAGTGCCGCAGCCGAAAATGTCAGCATAACAGCCAGTATGCCCGCAAGAACTTTCTTCATTGAATTACCTCCGTTTCCCAACTTTACAAAAAACAAAGCCAAAGTCACCACCATGACCGTTATGGCTCTATACCATTACATTATAACATATTTTTTCAATGATTTCAATATTTTTATATAAACATCTGCCATTATATTATAGTAAGTGCATTTTCAGCCGCCGCCGTGACCGGCTGCTGACATATCATCAAATATTGGGGGAAAGTTCGCAATAATTGATTTGATTTGTATGCTGTTTTAAGAATATAATTATGTTAAGCATATTTTTACAATTTGCACATTTTTTCTGGCAAGCTGTGTTCCGCACAGTCCAGACCGAAGGAAGGATATAGTATGGGATTTTCAAAGCTTTGGCTCGAACATAAAAAACTTGCCGACACAAGGAAAAGAGTCATAATCAGCTGTGACCACACATTGAAGGATTCAGCTGCCTTTGACGAACTTAAAACCGCCATGCGTACTATGGTGCCCGACGCCATCGTGCTGTGGAAGTCGGAGGTATTCGATGACGATTCATATCTTATAGTTCTCAGCGTTCACCCCGAACTTGAAGCTGAGGAATACAACATAGCCGCATCATCGAACATAACCGAGATATGCGGCGGCAGCGAAACAGGCGTGCTTTACGGCGTGTTTGCATTTTTAAGGCAGACTGCCCTTGCAGGCGGCTTCGCAAGCTTTACCGAGAGCGCAAAGCCCTCACAGCCCCTGAGGATGCTGAACCATTGGGACAATGCTGACAGCACCATCGAGAGGGGCTATTCGGGCAAGTCGTTCTTTTTTGTTGATGACGAGCTTGCAGTCAACGAACGCACAGTCATGTACGCAAGGCTGATGGCTTCGGTAGGCATAAACGGCGTCGTTATAAATAACGTCAATGTCCGTGGCAAGGCAAAACGCCTGCTGGCTGATGACTACGCAGACCGTCTTGAAGAACTGGGCGGACTGTTCGGCAGATACGGCATAAAGCTGTTTATCTGCCCCGATTTCGCAGCACCCATCACAGTCGGCGGACTGGACAGTGCCGACCCGCTGGACGATAAGGTCATCGAATGGTGGAACGGCTGCTGCAAAAAGCTTTTCACCAAAGTGCCGAACCTGGGAGGTTTTCTCGTAAAGGCGGACTCCGAAGGTCAGCCGGGACCTTTCGCTTACGGCAGAGACCATGCTGACGGCGCAAACATGCTGGCAAGGGCAGTAAGACCCTACGGAGGTACAGTTATCTGGAGATGCTTTGTTTACAACTGCACGCAGGACTGGCGTGACCTTAATACCGACCGTGCACGTTCGGGCTATGACAACTTCATTCCGCTGGACGGACGCTTTGATGACAACGTCATACTTCAGGTCAAGAACGGTCCTATGGATTTCCAGGTGCGTGAACCTGTTCATCCGCTGTTCGGTGCCATGAAGCACACGAAGATAATGGCTGAATTCCAGCTGGCGCAGGAATACACGGGGCAGCAGAAGCACGTTTGCTGGCTGGTGCCGATGATACGTGATATACTGGCATTCGGCACAAGGCACGACCTTGATGACGACCGTGTCAGCAGTGTGGTATGCGGCGTTGCAGCCGTTGCCAACACAGGCGATGACTATTGCTGGACAGGCAGTGAACTTGCTGCTGCGAACCTCTACGGCTACGGCAGACTGTTGTTCTGCGAGGATATAGATATGGAACAGCTGGCAGAAGAATGGGCGCAGCTGACATTCGGCGAGGACGAACAGGTCATCGCAAATGTCAAGGAGATACTTCTCGGCTCGCACAAGGCTTATGAGGACTACACCGTGCCGCTGGGAATGGGCTGGATGTGCAAGCCCAACCACCACTACGGTCCCGACCCCTGGGGCTATGAGTTCGACCGCTGGGGCACCTACAACCGTGCCGACCGTGACAGCGTTGGCGTTGACAGAAGTATGTCGGGCACAGGTTACAGCGGACAGTATTCGCCTGCATGGGCTGAGGTATACGGCAGCCCCGACAGCTGCCCCGATGAACTGCTGCTGTTCTTCCACCGTGTGCCCTACACACACAGGCTGCGCAGCGGCAAAACTGTGATACAGCATATCTACGATGCCCATTTTGAAGGCTATGAAAAGGCTGAACACTTCGCAAAGCTCTGGGCAGACCTTGAAGGCAGGGTAGATGAACAGATATTCAAAAACGTGAGTGCCCGCTTTGAGGAACAGCTCAGGTGTGCAAAGGAATGGCGTGATATCGTCAACACCTTCTTCCACAGACTTTCGGGCATAGATGACGAAAAGGGCAGAAAGATATATAACTGACCTGCGCCTTCCCTCTTAACGCTATCTCTAAAGGAGAATAAATATGATAACTTTTAAGGCAGATGACATTTTTTCTGACGGCATGATACTGCAAAGAGATGCCGAAAACTACATAACGGGTGACGGCGAAGGCGAGATAACGCTGACGCTGGAAAGGGACGACAGGATATGCGGACGTTCACGCATAGCCGCCGACGGCAGATGGCGCATCGCCGTGCCCGCAGGCAAGGCGGACTGCCTGCCCTATACCATCAATATCCGCTGCGGCAGCCTGATGCTGGTGATAAGCGATGTGTACTTCGGTGACGTTTTCCACATAACAGGTCAGTCGAATATGGAGCTTCCCATGAGCCGCACATATTCGCCTTTCATCGGTCCTGTGCCCGTTGGGCCCGAGGAACTGGTGCGTGAATACCGTGTGCCCATAAAGCTCTGCTTCGAGGCAGGCAGGGAAGCCCGCAAATTCGAGGGCGGCAGCTGGGTGCGTGCCTGCGATGACAAGGAACTCGAGATGAGCGCTGCGGGCTATCACTTCGCAAGCAGGCTCTTTAAAGAGATCGGCGTACCCATAGGGCTTGTCAATACCTCCGCAGGCGGTTCTGCCATTGAGGGCAGACTGCCAGCCGAAGTGATACGAGAGTTCCCCGAGCTTGACCCTGTCACCGACAAGGTAACTGCCGAAGGTTATATGGAGCGCACCGAACAGGAGGGCGCAAAGAACGAGCGTGAGTGGAACGAAAAGGTCAATAAGGGCGACAGCATCGGCAGCGATATCATAAAGGGAAAATACCCCGATACATCAAATAAATGCACCGTCCCGCTGGCAGTGAACAGTCTGCCCGATATGGACCATTTCAGCGGCAGGATATGGTTCTGGAGAGATTTTGAGATAAGCAGAGACACCCCGCTCGACGATGCCATGCTTATCCTCGGCACACTTACCGACGCTGATACAGCTTACATAAACGGCAAGCTTGCAGGCAGCACAGGCTACCTCTATCCGCCGAGATATTACAGACTTTCGGACGGCATACTGAAAACAGGCACCAACCGCATAGCTGTATGCCTTGATATCAACAGCGGCGACGGCGGCTTCACTGAGGGCAAGCGTTTCTGCGTAAAGCTGGGCGATGAGTGTGTTGACCTCAGCGGCGAATGGAACTATGCTGTGGCTGTCAGGACAGAGATGCGCAAGCCCGTTGTGTTCCTGCCTTCCATCGAACTGGCAGAATATGCCTACATGACTGTGCCCGCTTACAAGCTGGCATTCAAGGGCATGCTCATATATCAGGGCGAGACCAATATGGGGCAGCCCCACCTTTACGGCGACCTGTTTGCAAGGTTCGTTGAATATTACAGACAGCGCTGCGGCTATGATATCCCCGTGATATCCGTGCAGCTGCCCAACTGGACACCGGGCGGCGAAGGCTGGGTCGGCATAAGGCAGAAACAGCTGGAATGCTGCGCTTTGCCAGGCACCACGATGGCGGTAACACTGGGTATGGGCGAGAACAACGACCTCCACCCGATCGACAAAGCTTCCGTCGGCGCTGCACTTTGTGACTGTGCGCTGCGCCTTATCTACGGCGAGGGCGACCCACGCCCCCTCAGCCCTGTCAGCATAAAGCAGACAGGCAGCGGCATCAGGCTGGATTTCGCAGAAAAAGTCCACCTTACCGACCCTGACACAGATTACTTCGAGGTGCATGATAAGGATGGCTGGAAAAAGGTGACCGTCACCGAAGAAAACGGCGGTATACTGCTTAGCTGCGGTGCAGCCGATAAGGTGCGCTACGCTTGGCGCCCCGATGCGGACAAGCCCTCAGCTGTGGGTTCAAGCGGCAGACTGGTACCATGCTTTGAAAAAGAGATGATATAGAGGCAGGAAACGGAGATATGCGGACAAAGCAGCACGCTTTGCCCGCACTTTTTTTGCATTGCTGCGCTGTCTTGACACCGATAGCGAGCTATGTTATAATAGTATGAATGCTTTATTAAAATACTATCAAGAAGCGAGGAATGACAATGAAAAAGAAACTTGCGGCACTGCTGGCACTTTCGCTGATATTTGCTCAGGCGGCGCCTGCTTTATGCCCTGCTGTCGGGCAGTTCAGCTTAACTGCAAAAGCTTATGATATTGATGAAACCATAGAATACGAGGGTTTCAGGTTCTATAAGAACTATCAGGGCGAACTGACAGTCTCAGGCTATTCGGGCGACGAGACCGAACTTGTGATACCCGAAAAAGTCGAGGATATCCCTGTGACCGCCATTGGCTGTTCTGCTTTCGAGGGGGTCAAGGGCATAACCTCTATCAAGCTGCCCGATACCATCAGAAATATTGAGAACAACGCATTCAGCCGCATGGCAGACCTGACTGCGATAAACATACCGCAGGCAGTCGTCCTGGTATTGTATGATTCATTTTCAGAATGCTATAAGCTTGAAAATATCGACATACAGTGCGATCCTCAGGCGATCACCCGCAACACTTTCATAGACACAAAGTGGTTCAGCGACAAGGTGGAAAACGGCGAAATGATAATCGTCGGCAATGCCATTATAGACGGCACGGCTGCAAGCGGCGACCTTGTCATTGATGACAGCATCGAGATCATTCAGGACGAAGCCTTCAGTGGTAATATGGATATCACTTCCGTAAAGATCCCCGAAAGCGTCAAGTCGGTGGGATTTGGCGCATTTTCAAGCAGCGGTCTGGAAAGTGCGGTATTTGAGGGCGATCCCGAATTCATGCATTCTGATATATTCAACAGCTGCGCTTCACTCAAAAGCGTCACCCTGCCCGATAACATCGAGTTCCTTCCCGAAAGCACCTTCTGGGGCTGTTCTGCACTTGAAGACATCGTACTGCCCGACTCCCTCAGGAAGATAGGCTACATCGCCTTTGGCAGCTGCCGATCACTACCCGCTGACTTTGCTTTGAATGACGGACTTACCGAGATAGGCGGCTGTGCATTCTATGACTGCCCGCAGTTCGATGAGGTCGTGCTGCCCGATAGTGTGAAGATCATCGGAGAAGAAGCTTTTTCCCAATGCGGAGACATTGTGGTCACCATACCTTCAAGCGTTGAGGAGATAGGTACAGACGCCATCGACAGCTATGAAGATACAGACTCCGTGACCGCAGTGCTGTGTTACAGTAACAGCGCAGCGGAGAAGTTCGCAATACTCAACAAGGTGCGCTATGACCTGTTGAAAGGCGCTGACCCTTCGCTTGGCGATATCAACGGCGACGGTTCGGTAAACGTGGCAGATATCTCGCTGCTGGCTGCACATGTAAAAGGTGTGCGTGCTGTCGAAAAAGCCGCAGATGTGAACTATGACGGCAAGCTTAACATCACGGACTGCACTGTCATCGCAGCGCACGTAAAAGGCATCAAGCCACTTTCGGGCAGAACAAGAGATATCCCCGACAGCGACACGGTAACATCACCGACATTGGCTTACACCGAGACCGACAGACAGTTTACAAGCAATATCACCTGGGACGAAGTCGAAGGTGCAGACTACTACATAATCGGTGACGACAGCTGGGATACCTATATCACCGAAACGAACACCTGCGATCTGGGCAAGGGTGTATGCTGCTTAAATATTACGGTGGACCCCATCAGACTTGTCAGGGACAAGGCATCGGGTTAT
>CAMNMO010000037.1 GCA_946544695.1 uncultured Ruminococcus sp.
GCCGCCCTTCTTGGCGATGCCCAGTTCGACCGCCGCATCAAGGACTTCGCCCACACGGGAAACGCCCTTGCCGTACATGATATCGAACTCGCACTCTTTAAAAGGAGGTGCCACCTTGTTCTTAACGACCTTGCAGCGTGTGCGGTTGCCTATGACCTCGCCGCCTTCTTTGATCTGTTCACCACGTCTTACTTCGATGCGGACAGATGCATAGAATTTCAGCGCACGGCCGCCCGGAGTTGTCTCGGGATTACCGTACATTACGCCTATCTTCTCACGTATCTGGTTGATGAATACGCAGGTGGTGTTTGACTTTGAAACAACACCTGTCAGCTTTCTCATTGCCTGAGACATCAGTCTTGCCAGCTGACCTACGTGTGTATCGCCCATCTCGCCGTCTATCTCAGCCTTTGTTACCATAGCAGCGACAGAGTCGATGACTATGCAGTCGATAGCGCCCGAACGAGCCAGTGCTTCTGCTATCTCCAGTGCCTGTTCACCGCTGTCGGGCTGTGAGACCAGCATGCTGTCTATATCGACGCCCAGGTTTTGCGCATATACAGGGTCAAGGGCATGTTCAACATCTATGAATGCTACCTCGCCGCCCATCTTCTGGGTCTCAGCTATTATGTGCAGCGCAACGGTGGTCTTACCTGAGGACTCAGGTCCGTATATCTCGATGATACGTCCCCTCGGAACGCCGCCTATGCCCAGCGCCATATCCAGCGTCATGGAACCTGTGGGTATAGCCTCAACGTCCATCGCCCTTGCATCGCCCAGCTTCATTATAGCACCCTTGCCGAACTGCTTCTCGATATATGCGATGGCAGTTTCAAGAGCCTTCTTCTTTTCCTCAGAATCAGTGATGTTGTGTACCTGCGTGGTCTTTTCCTTTTTCTTCTTGTCGATCGCCATAGTATTTATTTCCTTTCCAAAATGATTTTTTCGGAAATTTTCTTTCCTGCATATATTATAACAGATTAACTGTCCGTTTGTACGGACTGCAAGCTTTTTTCTCGATGTTTGTGTCTATGCGTACCAAAATTTGTACTCATTTCATTTGATATCCAATTTATCGTACAGCATACGCCTTTTCCGCTTTTTTTCTGCCCCGCCTGACTTGTGAAAGTAGTTATCCTGCAAGCTTCTCTTGCGGGACAGGGCATGTATCGGTAACTGTCTGCTTTCAAAATACACCCCAAGCGCAGAGGCAGGTCTTTTGCTGCACATCTTGCAGTCAGGGTCACCGCAGACATCTTCCGCCCAATTGCCGCACCTGAGACAGCCCTTAGCGTCATACATGGGAAAGTCATAAAGCATCTCCCCGCATATTTCGCAGACATAAGTCGTCTCAAAGGCAAAGCCCTCATTGGTCAGCTGCCTTAGTGCCGCACGGCGTTTTATGTATTTTTTTCGTTTATTCAAAAGTATCACCCGCCGACTGACGGCGATGATTATTTTCTGCGAAGCTATTTCAGCTTCATCAGTTTGCAGTTTTCAATGCCTGCACTCCAGAAATCCTTGCGTGGAACATTTCTCACCTGGCAGACTATGGAAGAATTCATAGCGCCGTGCCCCACTATCAGCACATCCTTGCCCTGTTCCACCAGCGGGTAAGCGACTTCGTTAAGGAAGCTGCCTGTCCTTGCATACAGTTCATCAAGCGTTTCACCGCCGCCCACAGCTTCGGTATATTCTTCGGGGTGCCAAAACAGTGTATTTATAGGGCTTTCGGGGGTCGAAAAGCTGTTTTCAACGCCCTCATACTCACCAAAGCACATCTCCACCAGCCTATCATCAACTATGATGGGCACATCTCTGCCTTTAAGAAGAAGTTCAGCTGTCTCCCTTGCCCTTACAAGCGGCGAACAGTAACACACGTCAAAATTGACTTCACGGTACTCCTCCCCTGCTTTCAGCGCCATTTCACGCCCTTCGTCATTCAGGGGGATATCCGTCCTGCCCTGCAATTTATGTTTTAGGTTCCAGTCGGTCCTGCCATGTCTGATTATGTAAAGCATTCAGCTATTCTTTCCTTTCGCCGTCATCATCAAGCTCACCTGTTTTCGGTATGACGCAGTTATAATGCCATCCGGCTTTCAGCAGACCTGCATTGCCGCCGCACTCATCGCAGAAATATATCTTAGCCTTGTCCTCCTCGCTGCCATCATACAAACAGAAACAGGGGTTATCAGGGGCGACATCAAAGCGTTCAAGTGCAGACATACCGTCAAGCAGACCTCCGCAGATGACAATTGCCTTGCCGTTTATGCTGTTCGGGATAAACAGCGTGCGATCGTTCCTGTATGACTCATCAGTGTAAGTGCAGTCCAACTCATAGAACTCATTTTCGTCGTCATAATATATATGCACCCTGCCGCCGTCGCATTCATAGTAGTCCTCATCGGTGATGATATCTTTAGTGTTTATTTTTTTGTACCCATAACACAGCGCATTATCCCACAGGGGTCGGGTCTGCAACGCACGTTTTCAAAGCCGTGCTGCACCATTGCAGCCATTACCTCATCTTCCTGACCTGCGCCTATCTCGTAGATAAGTGTACCGCCCTGTTTTATACGGTCTTTCCATATCCTTGTCACGGCACGGTAGAAGTCCAGCCCGTCATCGCCGCCGAAAAGAGCTTCGGCAGGTTCATGCCTGACTTCCGTCTGCAAGGCAGCCATGTCCGCCGAGGTAAGGTAAGGTGGGTTGCAGGTAATGATATCCGCCAAAGGCAGTTTATTTGCAGTTTCAGGACTGAGTACATCGCCCATGACAAGCCTGACCCCCGAAGAATGCATTTTCACATTCTCCCTGAGATACTCAGCAGCTTCCTCGCTTTTTTCGACTGCATAGACTTCCCTGCATTTCAGATATTTTTCCAGCGCCAGCGCAATGCAGCCGCTGCCCGAGCAAAGGTCTGTCACGGTCAGGCAGTCCGAATTTTTGTACTTTTTAACTGCAATGTCCACCAGTGTCTCGGTATCCTGTCGGGGGATAAGCACTCCTTTGCCGACTTTCACTGTCAGCCCGTAGAATTCCCATTCACCCAGCAGATACTGCAACGGTTCTCCCGCTGCCCTGCGGTCACAAAGTGAGACAAACTCAGCCTTTTTTGCATCATCTGCATCGCTGTCAAGCAGTCCGTCAAACGAGGCACTGCGGCAGTCTGCTCCAAGTGTCAGCCCCATCAGTTCAGCGCAGTCAAACACTGCGTTGTCATTGCCTGAGTCAGCAAGGCGGACTGTCTGTGCTTTAAGCAGTTCCCTGTAAGTCACCATCTGTCGTCCTCTTTATTTTCGGGGATAACAGCCTTCAGTGCTGCTATTGCGCACTCTATCTCATCAGTCTCGGGTTCACGGGTGGTTATGCGCTGTATCCACAGTCCGGGGGCTGAGAATATGCGTGTGAAGGGATTGTTATACTTGCCTGCCAGACGTATGAGTTCATAAGCTATGCCCGTCACCACAGGCAGCAGCGCCAGCTTGCAAAGCACACGCAGCGGCAGACTTGCCCATGAGATACGGAAAATAGTATTCACGAAAATGCTGATAAACAAAACCAGGAAAATAAAGCTTGTGCCGCACCTGGGGTGAAAGCGCACGAACTTCTTGACATTTTCGGGTGTCAGTTCGGTCTCGGCTTCATAGCATGCTATGGTCTTATGTTCGGCGCCGTGATATTCATACAGGCGCTTCATGTCGGGCATAAGGGCTGTAAGTGCGGTATAGCCCACAAATATGCCTATCTTCAGCAGACCCTCGATGATATTCTTTACCACTGCGTTGAATTCTGTGTCTGCGATATGTTCCACCAGCTTTATCAGCGCAGAGGGCACCCACATGAACAAAAACAGTGCCAGCACCACACCGACGACCATGCTTATTCCCGATACAACGGGCATGAGTTTGTCGCCCAGCTTTTCCTCCAGCCACGCCTCGAACTTGGTCGGTTCTTCCTCGTCCTCATCGGTCATCTGCTTATCGACCGACTTCGATATGCACTTGTAACCGTCCAGCATTGAGGTAACAAAGTTGAAAATGCCACGTATAAACGGTGTTTTTCTGTACCACGCAGGGTTTTTGCCGCCCTTTATCTCCCAGATATCGATATCTATCTCACCGTTAGGCAGGCGGTTCGCCATCGACATTTTATCGATGCCACGCATCATCACGCCTTCAATAACTGCCTGTCCGCCTATTTTGGATTTGAATTTTTCCTTGCCCGCATTAGCGTTACTGCTCATCGGTCTCGTTCCTTTCTACGATCCCATCGGGATTCTCATCGGAAGATATTAGCTCCACATCGACAGTGTCGCTCTCCTCCGACTTCTTCTCCTGCTCGATACACGGCAGGGTTATCATAACGGTCGTGCCCACTCCCTGTTCGCTGTCGATGGTCAGTGTGCCGCCGTGCCTTGCTATGATCTCATCTGCCACAGCCAGACCTATGCCTGAGCCACGGCGTGTATGGTTTGCCTTGAAGAACTTCTGCTTGATACGTGGCAGGTCCTCTTTTGAGATACCGATGCCCGTATCCGAAACGGATATGCAGATATCCCCTTCTTCTTCATAGGCTTCCACCGAAACTGTATCGCCCTTGTCGGAATACTTTATGGCATTGTCCACCACATTGATGAACACCTGTCTCAGCCTGTTCTTATCGCCGTAGACAAAGGGCAGCATATCAGGCTCAAAGTAGTTGAGCGTTATGCCCAGCGCCCTTGCACGCTCCTGATATATGAGCACAGTCTCACCCAGCTCGGCAAGAATGTCTATGGTGTCCATCTGGAGCATCAGCCTGTTATCCTGTATACGTGAGAAATCAAGCAGCTCCTCCACCATCTGCGACAGTCTTTCGGTCTCACTGTTGATGACACGCATGCCTTTCTTGAATGTCTCGACGTCGCCGTACATGGTAGCCACCGTCTCTGTCCAGCCCTTTATGGCTGTAAGGGGCGTTCTCAACTCGTGCGATACCGATGATATGAACTCATTCTTCATCTGCTCGGTATTCGAGAGTTCCTCCGCCATGTTGTTTATCGAGTCACAAAGCTCACCCAGCTCGTCCTCGCTCTTTTTCTCGATACGCTTTGAAAAATCGCCCTTTGCGTACTTGTGGGTGATATCTGCGATACCTCTTATCGGTATGACTATCTGCCTGATGAAGTACATGCCCGTGAAGAACATTAGCAGCACGATGCCTGTAACTATGGCAGATATGACCAGCACTATCATCCATATCTGCTGGTCGATATTTTTCATGGAGCTGAGCATCCTCAGCGCTTCGTAGTCACAGCCCTTAGGAGATATGACCGCCGTGACAGCCACCACCTTTTCGCCTGTGGGCAGCTTGATTATCTGCGCCGCCGTGCCTGCGGCAGATGACTTTGCTTCTTTATAGTCGCTCATGCTGTCGCCGCCCTGCAGTGAGAATCCCGATGAGGTCACATCTATCCTGCCGTCGGCAGTTATAGCCATAAGCTCTATCCTGTCCTTATCCTCGTAGGTCTCGACTATGCTGCGTATCTCTGCGTTATAGTTTGTCGTATCGCCTGCCGAATTCATCACCGATGTGGTGATGACATTCATCTTCGAGGTGACATACTGCTTTGCGGAGGTATAATAATAGCTCCTGACGATAAACACGAGAACTATCTCCACCAGCAGCAGTATCAGCGTGACTATGCCCATGCTGTTGACCAGCCAGTGGCGGGTTATGCTTTCGCCGCCACGGTATTTTCGTTTTGTATCAACGCTCAATCTATGCTTTCCCCTTTAGCTGTTGCCGCCCGACCACTTATAGCCGAAGCCCCAGATAGTAAGTATATACTTGGGATTAGAGGGTTCGTCCTCTATCTTCATGCGTATGCGCCTGATATTAACATCGACTATCTTGTCATCGCCGTAATAGCTCTCGCCCCAGATATGGTTGAGTATGCTCGAACGGTCAAGGGCAGCATTCTGGTTTTTGAAGAAATACTCCATTATCTGGTATTCGACCTGAGTGAGATCTATCTGTCTGCCGTTTTTGAGCACGGTGCGGCTCTTCAGGTTCAGCACAAATGGACCCGATGTGATGGTGGAAGCTTCCTCGGGCTTAACAGCCGAGCGGTTGACTCTCCTGCACACCGCATCTACTCTTGCGATGAGCTCGGATATGGAGAAGGGCTTTGTTATGTAGTCATCAGCGCCGCTCATCAGGCAGGATATCTTATCCATCTCCTGACTTTTTGCGGACAGCATGATTATGCCCATCGCCGAATTTTTCTCCCTTATCTTCTTGCACACCTGCATGCCGTCGATGCCGGGCATCATTATATCGAGCAGCGCCACATCAAAGGCACCTTCATTTTCTTCATAAGCTTTAAGAGCGTCCTCGCCGCAGTTGACGTCAACGACTTCATATCCGCTCCTCACCAGATTTATCACCACAAACTCACGGATAGAATCCTCGTCTTCGCAAACAAGCACTTTTTTCATTGCACAACTCTCCTCTCGGTAAGTATTCCGTATATTTTTCCGTTATCAAATATCATTGTTTTTTCAAGCTCTTCATCGGTTATGAGAAACAGCGAGCTGAACATCTCAAAGTTATCGAACTCTTTTTCACCCCGGCAAAACTTCCGCCGATGAAGATCTCAAATAATTCTCTGCTGCCCCCGAGAAAGCACCCCCTGATCTTTTCATCATCGAAGGTCTTTCCGCCGCCCGCATCAGGCTTAACCCCCTCATATTCAGGTTCAGCCACAAAAGCCGCAAGCCTGCGGGCATCGTATTTATCAGCAAATCCATATTTTCCCAAAGATGCCCGATCTCAGCCATTATCTGTTCTCTGAGTTTCAGCACGTCATTATTATCAAGCTTTTTGTGACTTGCGGCAAGCTTCTTTTCAAGTTTTGCCCTGTCTCGGGTGTTCACTTTTTCTCACCTCAGTCAACTATGTAAAAATTGTTCCTGACCTCATCTATGGTCAGTATCAGCGGTTCACGCTTATCTTCGGGCAGCTTTGCGTAATAATCCAGCTGACCCTTGTTGGCTATGAGTCTGTAACCGTCGTCCACATAACCCTGCCCCTCACGCCTGTCAACGGCTGCGATGCGCATTATCTCGGTATTCGAGGCATTGATATCGCCCTCATACCTGTAAAACACCAGTTCGGAGGTATCAGGTTCACGCTTGACTGTGACCTCATCGTTCCACCTGGCGGGGAACGCAAAGAAATAGCCGTTCGATATGGAATAATAGCCGTGGAACTTCTCTGTAAGATCAAAGAAATCCTCATATATGTTCCATGTGGTCATGTAGACCATCTCGTCGATTATCGCATCTTCATAACCTGTCATGGGGCGTGCTGACGGTATCTCGACTATGCCGTCGCCGTCCACATCGGTACTGTAATATCCCGCAGGCCTTGTGCACAGCGGCAGCAGCTTCTGCTGACTCAGCTGCATGGGGTTCTGCAAGGTGGAATATCTGTAATAAACTATCTCGGTCTGCAAGTCACCGTCCTGATTGAGACCGTCTATGAATATGGCTTCATGCTGTTTGTTCAACAGGCCTGTGCAGGTATTGACATAACTCTGCACATTGCCGCACATGTCTATGCCCTCGGTCTTGACCAGCTTGTCGTCCTCGATATCAAGAAGCGATGCCTTTGCACTGACAACTCCCGTTTCGGAATTGTTCTGCCGCTGTATCGTCACTATCTCACGGTAGCCGTCATAGTTTATGTCTATCGTATCCATTACCGAATAAGTATCGGTACCCACACGTTTCAGGTCGCCGTCATAGTAGCTGTATACCTCCAGCGTACATTCGCCGCCCGTTACCGACTGATAGCCGACTATCACGTTATACCTGTTTTTGCTGCCCATCTGCGATATGATGACCCTGTCCACCTCGGTGCCTGCACCTGCAAGTTCCTTCACCGAATACCAGTTGCCGTCCTCGTCCTTATCAAGCAGGTTGACACGTATGCCTTCATCAGAACCGCCGCCCGTGTTATACTCATAAAATACCAGCGCTTCTTCACCCGGTTCACTGTCGATATCGGCTATAACGAAAGCCGAACGGTTATCGCCGCTTCGGGGATATTTCAGCGTTACACTGCCGCCTACCGCAGCAGTCAGCGCCTGATGTATCTCGCCCTGTTCCTCAGTCAGCTTAGGGGCATTCAGCAGACCGTCCACAGTAAAACTCAGCCCTGTACAGCTTGTCAGCGCCATGCTTGCAGCAGTCACTGCCGCCGCCAGGCCCAAACGTATACCGTGCACCACATCACTCCCATTCAAGCATCATTTCATACCCTATCATTATAACACATTTCCCGTTCATTTGCAAGTGATTTCACCCATTTTTCAAAGTGCCCATTCCCTGCCACGGGCGGGTTTGCCTGCCTGTCACAGCATTCAAAGAAAAATGCCCTTCCCACGCATAAAGCGCAGGAAAGGCATGTTGTATTTTAATTTCTCATCAGGTCGTCGAAACTGAATACCTCCTGCTGAGGTCTGTTCTCATCGTCGCCTATGATGTACAGCTGATTGGAGAATGCGCTGTATCTCACATACTCCTTGCTGCCTATATAACCCTTGACACGCACGCTTGCGAAAGCTGCGTCATCAAGTCCTCCTATGACAGCCATAGTTCCCCTGACAGTGGTATACAGTTCATATCCGCTGCCTGTATCGAGGTATACCATGTACTCATCGCAGTCCTCAATACTGTTCCATGATATGAACGCCGCACCGTCAGCAAAGCTTTCGAGCTTAGCTTCTGTAACTTCGTTCAGGTCGATGGTCACGCTGTTTGATGCTTCGGTAAAATACTCCTTTTTGCCCTTAGTGTTGTATCCCTTTACGAAATACACCGCACCTGCAAGGTCATCGGCAGTATAGCTGCACTCGGTGACACGGGCGATCTCCTTCGCTCCACCGTCGGGATCTGCCTGATATACCACATAGCCCAGCGCATCGGTCAGTCTGTTCCAGACAAGACCGTTATCATCGGAATCAAGCAGTATCTCACCTCTGGGCGGGTGGCTGACACCTTCAAAGTCGATGACGTTCGAGGTCTCCGAACGGAACCACCTGCCGTCAAGCTTGGTGTAAGCCTGAACGTAATAGCTGCCCATTATATCCTCTTTGATATCCATGAATGCATCGGAGACAGTGTATTCCATCGTCAGTCCTTCTGCATTCTCATAAGTAACGATATATCCGTCAGCGTCAGCGATGCTGTTCCATACAAGTCTTGCACCTGTCTGGAAGATCACAGGCGTGTCCGAAGGCGCATTGCCTATCAGCATTATCTCATCGGAATATCCGCCGCAGACGCCGCTTTCGTCATAAGGGCGCACTTTGACAGTGACATTCTGAAGTTCTTCGCCCTCGACCGTGAATGATGTATCCTCTGTCCTGCCTGCCGATCCATAATCGCCGCCGTCACGGGAAGTTCTTATCTCATAGCCCGCAGCTTCGTCAACAGCGTCCCAGCTTACGGTTATCTTGTCGATACCGCTTCTCGATATGTAAAGCTGACCTACCCTGCCGCCGAAACCGTTCACAGGTTCGCAAGTGCTTCCGTAATACCTTTTGCCGCCGAAGTAATTATAAGCTGCCACGCAGTAGCATGATGCATTCTGTCCTGCAACATCGAAGCTTGTCCCGTCGCAGTCAGCAACAACATAGTTATCGCCGCCGTCATTTCCGTAAACGGTATAACCGTCTGCGTAGTCAGCAGCATTCCATGTCATCACGCTGCCTTCCATTTCGGCTTCGATGACAGTGGGCGGCGTATAATCAACATCATACATCACGCTTATATCCACATAGCCGCTGATCCCGTCGATCTCTGCCTTGCTGGAATACTGCCACATATCATAGATACCTGCGTAATCTATGGAGGACATATAAGCAGCTATCCATGTTTTGTAGTCGTTGCCCAGTGCGGGACCATCGATATAGTTTTCAAGCCAGTTCTTGTTTGCATAAACGCCTGACTGATAGCCGTAAGTCTCTATCTGATCGCAGAAAGCCCTGCAAAGTGCGGTCTTGCCTTTTTTGTCAAGACCCGAGTTATCCAGTCTGCCTGCGTCCCAGTCAACGCTTTCGATATCGAAGTAAACAGGCAGTTCAAGGTCATAGCCCTTGAGTGCTGCTGCACAGAAGTCTGCCTCCTGCTTAGCTTCGGCAGCGGATATCGCCTGTGTATAGAAATACACGCCCACATTGAAACCTGCCGCCTTTGCGCCTTCGATATTCTCATAATATTTGTCGTCCATCATCAGCGTGCCTGCTGAACCGTAGCCACGCACACCCAGCCTGATGATAACATTGCTTATGCCCGACTTTTTAACTTCTTTCCAGTCGATCTCACCCTGCCACTGTGATACGTCGAGACAGAAATCCCTGTCCATTCCGTTGAAGCGTGTATCGTGGGTAAGGTAGCTGCCGAAGCTGCAAAGCTGAGTATAGTCGCTCCTTATCCTGCCTGCGGGCGACCTTCTGTCCAGCGCTTCCTCCAGTCTGGCATGCTTGTATTTCAGATATCCTGCGTCCTGCGAGGGGTCGATATCTACGACCTCAAACGTTTCTCCGCCTGCGCTGATGACATGATCAGCCGATACAGAAACGACCATGCCCGCACCTATGATGCCTGCAAGTAACGTTCCCGCTGCCGCTTTCAGAAAATTCATAATTTTTCTCATTCCTCCGCAAATATTACATAACGGTTACAATTTATCTAATATATTATACTTTATCTTTTCCGAAATGTCAATAGAAAGATTTTACCAATTCACAAAAATAATCCCCGAAAATGCGTTTCCTCATAGAAAAACGACCATTTCGGGGAGAAATATCCGTCATATCAACTAAACCGAAGGTTAATTTTTAAAGCATTTTGTACATCAAGCATTTTCGATGTCATGGATCTTATCGACCCTGCGCTGATGTCTGCCGCCCTCGAAGGGAGTATCGATAAACACCTTTATGAGTTCGCAGGCAAGTCCCGCACCAACGACCCTTGCACCGATGCACAGCACATTCGCATCATTATGCGCACGGGTGAATGTCGCAGAAAAATAGTCCGAGCAGCAGGCAGCCCTTATGCCCTTTACCTTGTTTGCCGCCATTGACATGCCGATGCCTGTGCCGCAGATAAGCACTGCCATATCACACTCACCGCTTGTCACCTTTTCGCAGACTTCCTTCGCCTTGTCGGGATAGTCGCACTTCTCGCCCTTCTGCACACCCAGATCAACATACTCCACGCCGATGCTGTCAAGGTATTCCAGCACCTCGGCTTTCAGTTCTGGACCTGCGTGATCGCAGCCTATTGCCAACTTCATCGTTGTTACCTCCTGTTTTTGTAATTATTTAAAACCGATCGTCCATTACAGTTTTTCTTAACTGTCTCTGTGTGCCTTATCCTTTTCAGCCTTAGTAGCCTGAAGGTAAGACACCGCCAGTTCATCAGCAGAACATATAAACTCGGGATGATCGTTCACCGCTTCGCACAGTGATGATGCCCTTTGCAGCACCAGTCCCGAAGATGCGCTGCGCACATTGTTTCTGTCCGCAAAACGGGACTGCTTGAGTTCCTCTGCGCAGTCACCCACCAGTATAAGGCTGTCGCACGGGTCGATGTGTGAGAAGAAATCATCCTCACCGCACACCATGTCATCGGTAACACGGCTTATAACGCCGCCGCTGCATTCAAAAAGCGCTGCATAGATTATCTTCGGTCTTGCACGCATAACAGCGGCTATCCTGCCCTCAAAGGCACGGCAGTTGTAAGCCAGTGCCAGCAGCGTTGACACTCCCGCAGCCTTCACCGAAGGTGCACCCAGGCATATCCCCTTGACGGCACCAACGCCTATGCGAAGCCCTGTATAAGACCCCGGACCGTCAGCAACAGCGACGCAGTCGATATCGGGATAATCAAATCCGCTTTCACGCATCGCCTCAGTCACCATAGGCAGTATGACCTGCGAATGGGTCAGCTTTGTGAACACTGTTTTCTCCCATATCAGGCGTCCTTCGTCGCTTATCGCAACAGAAGCTATCTTTCCGCTGGTATCAATTGCCAATATCTTCAAATCTGTCATCTCCGTCACAAGTCTCAATGGTAAGCCGGCGCTCGTCATCAGAGATCCTGTCAATCGTTATCCTTATGCAGTCATCGGGCAGGTCGTCGTCAATATTCTCCGACCACTCGACCGCCAGCACTGCGTCATCGTCCATATAATCGTAAAACCCCGTAGTATCCAGGTCTTCGCCCGAAGTTATGCGGTACATGTCAAAGTGTATCAGGCTGACCTTGCAGTCCTTTTTTCGGTACTCATTCACCAGTGCAAAGGTCGGTGAAGTCACCTCGTCACCAAGCCCCATGCCCTCAGAGATACCACGGGTGATGGTGGTCTTGCCTGCGCCAAGTCCCCCACGGTAAGCGATGACATCGCCGCCGTGCAGCCTTTTGCCTATCTCTCTGCCGAGAGCGATAGTTTCCTCAGCGGAGTTTGTTCTATAAGTATAGTTCAATTTATCACAACCCATTGTCATTCACCGACGAAGCTGTGTCCGCCGTAATAATTCAGCATCAGGTCTACCATTCTGCCATAGCTTTTCTTGCCGTCCTTAACACCGTTCGCATGCAGCGAAGCTTCCATCGCCTTATCGCTGACCTCGCTGACAGTCTCGCTGTCAAACACTGCATCATCGGTCTCCTCGACCTTTTTCCAGAACTCACGGTTAGCATCGATATCCGTCCAGACCTGTTCGCTTATTGCGGAATCAAGCTTGATCTTCGTATCCTCATCGGCATACTCGAAAACCTTATTGCGCACGTAAGTCAGCGCCGAAAGGTATCCCGAATATCTGAACTCGGCATTATCGCAGCGGTCACACGCCACAAAAGCTATGAAATTTGCTTCCTCCTCACGCATGAAACCCTTTGTGTGGGCAAGTTCATGGCAGACCGTACAGGGCAGCTTGGCTTTATACATCTCGGTGTTGTAATTTGCCTCCATCGAAAACGGGAAATATATGCCCATCAGGTCCATCTGGCTCATGAAAAACGAGCAGTATATGCCTTTCGGGTGCACATAGTATCCGCCGAAGTTGACGAATTCGCTGTCAAGCGCCGAAACTGCGCTGCGTGAAACTTCATCTACATCTGCTGTGAGTACGAACTGCCCGTTCTCATCACGCTCGACCTGCACCGCAAGTTCGTTTATCCTGTCCACCAGCCTGTATGCCAGCGCCTCAAGTTCCTTGTCGGTATGCTTTGAAGTCCCGATAGAATTCAGCTGTTCAAAGGTGG
>CAMNMO010000038.1 GCA_946544695.1 uncultured Ruminococcus sp.
GGTTTGATATGACTATATTATAACACATATCTCTGAAGATTTCAAGCCCGTATCTTTTCACTTTCTTGCTGTAACGATATATCCACCGCAGTTATCCTCAGAAACTGTTATCTTGCAGCCCGAAGGGAAGGTCAGGTCGTCGCCTTGCTGACGGCTTATGGTATAGTCACCGTATTCATAGAATTTCCCGTATTCAAGTGCGTCTATATATTCCTCGTAAGTAAGACCGTTATCGTCGATTATCTCGGAGTGGGGGAGTCCCACATAGCGGAAATGCCAGGGCTCGTATTCTATACCTGTTACTGTATTCTCGCTGGGCGGATACCTGAGGATGAATCCGTGTTCTGCGGCATGTTCTGTAAGATATCTGCCTGCCTTGCATTTGTTTATCGCATTGCCTGCGTATGAGTCGAAATACAAGTCCTGCGCAAGTCCTGTCTCATGTTCGCTGCAATTGGGCGGAAGTGCAACGCTGCTGCCCATTTCTTCCTCTATCTCTTCCTGATCTTCTTTATCACGGTAAGATGACATGACATAAAGCTTCTCACCTGTGTGTTCAAATATATCTGCCGAAAGTTCAGCAAAACTGTCCACAGAAGCCGCAGACATGATCACGCCTGTGTCCTTATATTCACTGAGTGTGGGTGAATAGTCCTCAGGCAGCGGATGATCCTTATTTACCAGTATCAGCTCCTCGCCTATCTTTACGCCGTCTTTGCTGACAGTTACAGTGTCTATATCAGTCTCAGCTATCTCATCAAGTTCAAATCTTCCCAGCTTGTATTTCAGCAGCTGCTCGCAATAGAAGCGCTTGTCGATCCTGACCGTTAAAAATGCAGCTGTCAGGATCAGTAATAATATAAATACTTTCACGAATATCTTATTTGATCTTGTTCTTTTTTTCATGTCTCTTTCTCCATTCTTTATTACAGCACCTGCGGTTCACCACAGGTGCTGTATTTTATATATTATCTTTTTCTTCTGTTTTTATTTCGTTTTCTGCCGCAATCGGCATGCTTACCATCGCTTTGAACATATCGCCGTCCAGTTCTATCCTGAACCTGCCGCCGCAGGCTTCGGTAAATCCCTTGACTATGGAAAGTCCCAGTCCGCTTCCTCCGTCTGTTCTCGACTTGTCACCACGGACGAACCTTTCGGTTATCTCGTCCGCAGTAAATTCGATAGGGTATGAAGATATGTTCTTTGAGATGAATATTATCCTGTCACCGACTCTTTTTAATTCCAGAAAGATCCGTGAACCGTCCATCGAGTATTTCAGGGCGTTGTCTATTATATTCTGGAATACTCTGTAAAGCTTATTGCCGTCACCGAATATCGGGGCAGTTTGCTCTGTAACATTGACCTTGACTGTTTTGCCGCTTGCTCTTATCTTGTCATCTGCATCGGCAAGACTCTGATTAAACAAGCGCACAAGGTCAAGCTTTTCCATGTTCACATCTATGCCGCTTGTAGCTTTTGCCAGGCTGAATACATCTGCAACGATGCCTTTCAGCTTCTGTGATTTTTTATCGAGTATCTCCACATAAGCTTTTGCTTCATCGTCCAGTCCTGTCTTTTTGAGCAGGTCGATGTAGCTTATTATGGAAGTCAGTGGAGTTTTAAGGTCGTGGGAAACGTTTGCCACCAGTTCGATCTTCATTCGTTCAGACTTTATCTGGTCATCTACCGCTTCTCTTACAGTATCGGATATATTGTCAAGCATGTCTATATCCGCTTTAATATCCGAGCCTTCGGAAACTGTCTCGTTGAAGGGCTTATCATGCCTGAGCGCTTCAATGCGTCGATCAAGCTTGGAAAGATCTTTTGCAAGAAACAGGTTCCTGACCTGAGTATAAACAAACAGCATACCGCTGAATATGAGCAATAAGATGAACAAACCTTCATAGCTCCACAGGTCTTCCAAATACAACAGTGTCATTGCAAAAACGGCGATCACAGCTGTCAGAATCAGGGTTATGGTCCTCCACTTCAGCTTTGTGCCCATCGACTGTGCATTTATGACCTTGTAAAACTCAGTTGAATGATATTTATTCAGCGCTGCTGCTGTCAGCTTGGGGATAAACATGCTCCTGAGTATTCTGCGTGAGAAGATCACATTGATGACATGAATGCAGACAGCTATCATTACTGTCGCCAGACAAATGCTGCACAAATAGCTTGCTATCATTCCCGGCGTCCGTGAATTTGTAAGCTCCAGAAGCATAGTTGTAATTTCACTGTTGCCCTTGTTTCTGCTATATACCACCGTTAGCAGCGATGCAGCATCCAGTGCGATGCAATAGACTTCAAGCGGTATCCTGTCATACCACTTATTTTCACCTTCGTGACAAAGACCGCATACAGCAGCCGCAGCTATGATGTAAAGCAGCATCAGCCCCGATAATATCGCCAGCAGTATAGTCACAGTCTTTGTTACGTTATACTGTTCTACCATTGCTGCATATTCCTTGCCGTAATTTTCCAGAACGCCCTCTTTGGGAGCAATGAATACGGTCAGTCCCGAGGTATCGCCCGAAAAGGCTTCATAGTCGGACTGCATGGTTATATCACCTGTGTATGTGATATAACCATCTCCCGCATCCCACCAGTCACTGAATTTCCGATACTGTTCTTCAGCCCAGAAAACATCTTCGGGGACAGTATTTTCGATCCATTCCCATCTTGCCCGATGACCTTCTTCGGTGTTGTCCGGGTAAGCAAAAAACTTGATAGGCTCACTGTTTCCGAAGTTGTACACATATCTGCCGTAGTTATCGTAATACCAGCCGCCCATAGGCAGGAAGTTGTTCGGATAGGATTCGCCCACATTTGTAAGCCTGCCGTTATCAACACTGTTGTAGCTGTAATAAAGCATCATGCCCGATGAAGTCATGTCTGATGAAAGCACATCGTTCTGACGAAGAATATAATTTTTCGAGTTCTTGAGATTTGATATTATATCATCTTCTGACATACCTTCATGTATCACATCGTCAGGAAGATTTGTTACATAGAGCATTTTGCTGTCTGTACCATCTGCTGATATGTCCTGCTGTACAGTCGTCTCATCAGCGGTCGTTTCCTCATCGGTGACAAGTTCGTATTCGGCATTATCGGGTCTGCGGTAAGCTACATAGTAATCAAACATATCCGAAACAGGAACTACACCGCTGTCGGTTTTCTTATACTTATAATTGTTGAAGTCCATGTAATAGAGAAAATCTGACTGCAAATATTTGTTGCCGATATATTTCATGTCGTCATCGCATTGTGAAAGCTCGCAAACTCCCAGTATACATAGCTGTTCGTACATGTCCCTGATCTTACTGCGGAAGTTTTCCGATGCCAGGTAGCTTGTCTCTATCATGCCGTAGCTGTCATCACTTCTCAGCATCATGCTTTTATTTTTCATCATAACAAAGCCAAAAAGCGTTGAACCCGTCATTATGCAGGCAAGTACAAATGCTGTCACCCTTGCAGGCTTTTTGAAATACTTACTTATTTTTTTCGATCTTGTATCCAATGCCCCACACCACTTTCAGATATCTAGGCTCTTTAGGGTCGATCTCTATTTTTTCCCTGATATGCCTGATATGTACCATTACTGTGTTTTCTACTGCGTAAGCGTCCTCGTTCCACACAAGGCGATAGATCTCCTCAGCTGAAAATACACGCCCTGCATTCTCCATGAGCAGTTCAAGTATTTTCAGTTCCGTAGCGGTCAGCCTGACAGGTTCACCGTCTACCGTCAGTTCTTTGGCTGATTTGTCAAGCGCCAGACCGCCTATTTTTATAACATCCGTTTTGTTGATACTACCTATATCCCCGAGCTGCATGTATCTGCGCAGGCTGCTTTTGACCCTTGCGGTAAGCTCCATGGGATTATAGGGCTTAGTGATGTAATCATCAGCGCCCATTGAAAGACCCAGTATCTTGTCTGTGTCCTCTGACTTTGCTGACAACACTATTATCGGGATATTTCGCTTGTCACGTATCTTCATTATCGCTGAAAGACCATCCATGCGTGGCATCATCACATCTATCAGTATGAGCTGTATTTCATTTTCAGCCAGCTTTTCAAGAGCATCGATACCGTCATAAGCCTTAACGACAGAGTAGCCCTCAAGCTCAAGCAGCTTAGCTATCGCTGCCACGATATCCCTATCGTCATCCACCACTAAAATATTTGCCGAAAGATTTTCCATAACGTTATGTCCTTTCCTTGTATGCTTATATGATACAGCATTATTCTTAATTCAAAGATGATGTAATTCTTAAAATTAACTTAATTTGATTATATCATGTTTCACGACAATTTGCAACAATATATGATCCTCATGGCAAAATGTATGTTACGGACCCCCTCGACAATGACCTCTCTTGTATTCGGGATTAATATTACATTTTGAACACACGAGCTTGTAAATATATGCCTTTTGCCGAATTATAGGGAAAAAAGTTGACATTGGTTTAATTATCTGCTATACTGAAATCTGTGACTATGATTAATATTATCCCAAAAGGAGATATAATGATGAATAAGAAAATTTTATCCGGACTGCTTGCTTTGATAATGTGTATGGCACTTTCTGCATGCACAGAAGCACCTGTAACAGATAAACCCGAAGATAGTGCAGTTGAAACGACTGCTGCCGTTAATAACGAAGAAGTTACCAAAGATGAAGATGTGACCGATGACGAGGATACAACTTCAGATGAGGATACCACCGATGACGAAACTACCTCACAGCAGGAGACCGTTGTGACTGATGAAGAAGACGTACCTGAAATGCTGACTGTCGGCAATGAGTTTTCGAAGGCAGGTGACGAGACAGGTTTTACCTTTGAACTGGACCTGAACGGCGAAAAGCTCAAAAAAGGCGCAAAAGTAGAGCTTTATACCTCAGAGGGTGAGCTTATAGCTGAAATGACAGATGACGGAAGCGACCCTGACCGCATAAAGGACGATAAGATCTATACCTCCGTCTTTAGCCCCGATACAGATACATGGGAGACATTCGACGTCAAGGCAGTCTACGGCGAAAACGAAAGCAACATCGTAAGAGTACGCACCTACACAGACAAAATAAGCAAGGAAGATGATGAGGACTTCCGTAAGATGGTCGCTGAATTCAACGCCATATCCGAAAAGTACATAGATGCAATGGGTGAGTATTCGGATAAGGATAAGGCAAAGGTTATGGACGAAGTGACTGAGCTTGTTGATAAACTCTATGCCGAAGGCAGGATAATCACAATGCATATCAGCAGAAAGAATGGTTCTGTTAATTTAAAGCATAAAAGCGGTGTAACTTTCACATTTACTACCGAGATCATGTAATTGCTGCTATCACAGACTTACACCGAGCAGTAAAAGCAGGAGGTCAACTATGTATTATTTTTTATATGACAACCATGATCCAAAGAATATGGCTATATTGAGTGAGAATGAATACGATCGTGATATTTGTGATAATTGCGGTGGTATACATATAACATACAAAGGCAATTTTAATTTCAAGATAATGGGGAAACTACTTGATTTTTATATAGCTTCCGCAACTCCTGTGATATCTGAAAGATTCTTAAATGTTCTTAGGGAAAATGGATATACGGGTTTTGAAGCCACTGAGACTACGCCTCGCTACGGCACAGTAACAACTGTTGGTGACCCGATTAAGGAGAAGTATTATCGCTTAACGGTTACGGGCAGATGCGGTCTGCTAAAAAAACTTGACGGCGAGCTTTTTCCGTATTGCAGAAAATGTCACAGAAAAATAGGAAGTACAGGTTTAGTCACCACAGGAGTAACTTTTGCTGAGAGCGAACACGATGGAAGTGATATTTTTGCCTTTGAGAATTTAAGCAATATACCGATCGTTTCAGAAGAAGTAAAAGATGTTCTTTTACAAAGTAAGCTGACAAATCTAAGATTTGTTGCATTAAATGAATGGGAATACTCTGATCGAATACTTGAAAGATCGGTGCGCAGAAGATTGGAGAAAGGTTCTATTTATCCCGAACTCATCGAAGCTTGGCTTAAATACGGCGTGTTGACCGAGCAGGAACTGAATGAGCAGCTGAGTAAGAATGAAAATTTAAACAGACAGTTTCATTAAAAACAAGCAATAGCAAAAACCTCCCATGGCAATTTTTTAGCCACGGGAGGTTTTCTTATTAAATTAGTTGTAGGATAAGATCTTAATAGCAATTTGCAAGTCGATTTACTTTCTGCGTTTCTTTTTCTTTTTCTTCTTGCCTTTGCCCAGACTTCTTATCCAGAAAATGACGATGAAAAGTGCCACGACAAGTGTCACCAGAACTATCGCCAATGCAGGATTAAGTATGTCCTTGTATCTATCATGCGGCTGTGACGATATATCTGACTGATTTTTATTTCTTAGGTCAGCAGCGTTTTCATCAGCGGCGGCACGCACTATTTTAACGGTGTACTCAGTGCCGCTGCCATCTGGTGAGGTCACTGTTACCTTCCTTATATTGTCACCGACCTCAAGTTCATCGCCGCCCGAACATGATACGATATCTTCAATTGATGCCGCAGTAAAGCTGAGTGCGGCAGATCTTACAGAATTATCCACATACACGGTATAATCAAAAACATCATAAGAAAATGCGGGTGTAAGCAGTCCCTCGCTGCATGAAAGGTCTGAAAGATACCCCTGTGGTACGGTTTCAACAGACTGCGTCGGCGCTTCGGTGTCAATATCATTACCTGTCTGTGTCTCGTTCTGAGCATCAATTTCCTCGGTTAATGAGCTGTCTGTATCTGCGGATACAGATAATTCATAACTGTCATCTGCATCGCTTTCGGCTTTGCTTTCTGTATCATTCTTCGAGTCTTCCGAATTGTCAGCCTTGCTGTCAGTTTCACTTTCATCTGACTCTATCGGTATTACAGGAAGTTCAGCGTCTGACTCAGACTGTTCTTCTCCGTCGCCGTCTGATGGACCGTCAACATGCAAAAATGCAGCAGATGATGTTTCTTCAAGCACAACACCGTCGGGCGAGAAAACATAGCCGTTACTCAGCGTAAGTGTGCTGTCGCCCTCAGCAAGCGCCTTGAAAGTCAGCACACAGCTGACACTTTTTGCATCATCGGTAGGGAAGCCCTTGACATTTACGATACCTCCGCCGCCCATAGCATCACCGCTTACGAACTCTATGACACTTTCATCGTATTCAAGCGTAGACTGCAAATAACCTATATCAGAATCAGAACTGATGCTGACAGTAACCGTAAAATTGTCACCTGCTGATGGTGTATCGCTGACTGATATGCTGTCATAGGTTTCTGCATGAGCCGTAATAACAAGTGCTGATGCGATAAAAGCTGTAAAAACTGCTGTAATTGATCTCATATTATTGCTCCTTACATTTATATTTCCAATACATTATACATCAAAAATCCGCTGTGGTCAACTGTTTTCATAGTCACTGAGCATATTTTTCATAAAACTGTCAGTATCAGTCAGCCCCGAACGATTGAACCTGCCAAGCCCGTAAAGGCATTCGCTGTCACCTTTGACTATGTAGTTTATCTTTTCTTCGACCCCCAGCGAAGCCTCAAAGCCCAGTTCCTTGACCATGCATTCTGCTTCCTTTGATGCGAAGCCGTAAGGGTAGGTGAACACGTTTGGTCTGAAACCGCAGTTTTCTTCACAAAGCTTTTGCATGCCATCAATATCGGTTATCAGGGCATGGCGGTATTCATCGTCAGTTTCGCCGCTAAGTCTGAGAACTCCTTTTCTGTCTGTAAGGCTGTGCATGTTGTAACTGTGGTCACAGAATTCATAGTATCCGCTTTCACGCATCTCATTTATATCACACCACCGCAGATATGAGTACGCAGCATTTGGTGCATCGCCGCTTTCAGATGCATCTGCCGTAAATGAACCCACAACAGAAAGAGATACCTTATAATTTTCATCTTTTAGCAGCCCGAACAGATACTCATAATTACTGTAACCGCCGTCATCGAATGTCAAGATAACAGGCTTGTCAGGTAATTCTCCGTCATGTATGGCATATCTTATCAGGTCATTGACAAATACAGGCGTAAAGTTATTTTCCTTGAGATAGTGGATATCATCTTCTATCTGGTTGAGTGTGACCACGAATTCACCGCATTTGTCGCTGTCAAGTGTTATCCCGTGATACATTATCACAGGTACAGGTATGCCTTCGTGTATCGTCTTGTTTTCGGGCTTTTTATCATTTGCAAAGCATATAATGCATGCCCCTGCACAGCTGGCTGTCACTGTTGCCGCAGCTATTGCATAGATAAACTTTTTGATATTTATGGTCTTGAACATGGTATTACCTCCGTCAGCAGATAGTATATTTTAGCTGCCTTATACACTAATATGCTTTATCTCAAAAAAAATTCAAAAAAACTGCTTTTCGCTCTTGAAATATTTGTGCAAATATGATATACTTTGAATTAGTTAGAATTCAAATTTAAGCATTTTGATAAATTTTTTAACGGGGAGGATATCGGTATGAAAACTTTACGCACAAAATTGATGCTGATAATGTTTGTTGCAGCCCTGATTATCATATCCGTGCTTGACGTTGTTGCAATAAATGCTATCAACAAAACAACTAAGGATACGCTTATCAGTTCGGCAAAACCCCTTTCGGTCCAGGGTTCAAAGAACTTCAATAATCTGGTCGAACAGTATGTCATCGATCTTACACAGGGCGTGAGGTCATCGTCATTCTATTCAGCTGATAATGAACAGGAAATGGTAAAGGCTCTGAAAGGTGAGTTTCCTGAAAATATGAGGGAGAAGCTGTGTCTTTCGATACAGGCGCCAAACGGAGAAGTGCTTTTCAGTGATGATAATAACAAGGTCAGTGTCATCACACAGTCAGACCTTGATATCTCTACTAATGATATGATGCCGCTGGTAAGTGACCTTCTGACCATTGACAACGGCACCGAAGAAAAAGACCAAGTGTTCTATATCCTTCAGGCTGTGCAGATGTCGGGTGAGTATTATGTAGCGTCTGCCGTCATAGATTCGTCTGTGCTTGAAGATATTTTCCTCAATACTGCCACAGGTGATAACGGATATGCTTTCATAATCGATTCCGACGGTGAAGTGCTGATGCACTCAAAGAATGAGACAGGTATCAATGAACTTAATCTTCTGAGTGCCGCTGAAAGCGACAAGGCATACAAGTCAATTGGTGAAGCTGCCAAGAATGTTATCGCCAAGAAGGATACTTCGGGTGAGTATGAGTTCAACGGCCATGATTACATTTACGGTTCTTCCGATACAAATTATTTTGACTCCACCATCGTCTATGCACTCACCCCCGATGATTTCAGTGATGCGACCGCAGTCACACTGAGAAACATAATACTTATCGCTGTTGTTCTGCTGATACTGACAGTCATCAGCTCCATCATATTCTCGTCGAGGATATCCAAGCCTATCGTTTCTGCGACCGCACGTATCAGACAGCTGGCACAGGGCAACCTTTCCGCTCCAGTAGATGTCTGGTACTCAAAAGACGAGCTTGGCGTGCTTACAAGTTCGCTGGAGGAGACCATCGTATGTCTCAGACAGTACATCAACCTGATTACGGTTGCTCTTAACCAGATATCCGACGGTAATCTCTGCCATAGGATGGAAGGTACTTTCAAGGGCGATTTCCAGCAGATAAAGAACACATTCAATGAAATACTCAATTCTCTCTCCGATACCTTTGCATCGATCAATACTGCCGCTGAGCAGGTGAACACAGGTGCTGTACAGGTGTCAAATTCAGCACAGTCTGTGTCACAGGGTTCAACTCAACAGGCGTCCGCTATCGAGGAGCTTTCCGTTACGCTGAAAGACGTTTCAAAGCAGGTCGAGCAGAATGCAAATGACGCAAAGAACGCAAATAACATCGTTGCAAGAAATGCTGATGCCATAAGCACCTGCAATGACGACATGACAAACATGCTCGATGCTATCAACGAGATCCGTATTTCCTCTGATGAGATCTCCAAGATCATCAAGGTCATCGATGATATAGCTTTCCAGACCAACATACTTGCTCTAAACGCCGCTGTTGAGGCTGCCAGAGAGGGTTCAAAGGGCTTTGGCGTGGTCGCTGATGAAGTCAGAAGACTGGCATCACGTTCAGCAGAAGCTGCCAAGCAGACAGCTTCACTGATAGAGAATTCATCTGCTGCTGTATCAAAGGGTTCGCAGATAGCTGAAAAGACAGCAGAATCTCTGGGCGGTATAGTTGAAGGCTCAAACGAGATACAGTCGCTCGTAAAGAATATCTCCGAAGCTTCCGAATCGCAGACAGAAGCTATCGCACAGATAAACACAGGTCTGGTGCAGATATCCTCAGTCGTTTCGGCAAATACCTCAGCATCTGTGGGAACTGCATCTGCCAGTGAGGAACTTTCCAGCCAGTCGCTGATACTCAAGAACATGATCGCAAGATTCAAGCTAAGCGAGGAAGAAAGACCTGTCAGCGGTGTTATGAAGTACGATTATTCCGTACCCGATGAAGAACCTTCTATACTTAAAAGCAGAGTTATGGAGCTTACGGGCGGCGATAGCTTCGACGATGATATTAGCGACTTTGTAGACGACAATGACGACAAGTACTGATGTAAATTATTTTTGAAAGGAACTGATAAATATGAAAAGAAGAATAGGTATCCTGACCAGCGGCGGCGACTGCCCGGGACTTAATGCGACCATAAGAGGTGTGGCTAAGGCTTGCTATGAAAAGTTTGGCGAGGACGTTGAGATAATCGGTATCCACGACGGCTACTACGGTCTGATAAACGGGTTGTGCAAGGAAATGAAGCAGTCGGATTTTTCGGGCATACTCACCACAGGCGGTACCATCTTCGGTACAAAGAGGACTCCTTTCAAGATGATGCAGGTCATCGAAGACGACAATGTTGACAAGGTCAAGGCAATGAAGGCTACCTATAAGAAGCAGAAACTTGACTGCCTGCTGACACTTGGCGGAAACGGCACTCATAAAACAGCTAATCTTCTGTCCACCGAGGGTCTGAATGTTATAGGTCTGCCAAAGACCATCGACAACGATATCTGGGGTACCAGTGTTACTTTCGGTTTCCACACAGCGGTAGATACTGCCACTGATGTTATAGACAGACTGCACTCCACCGCAAACTCCCACGGACGTATACTTGTGGCTGAGATAATGGGCAATAAGGCAGGCTGGCTGACACTCTATTCAGGTATCGCAGGCGGCGCTGACATGATAGTTATCCCCGAGATACCTTACGATATCGAAAAGCTGGCAGAAGCCTGTGAAAAGCGTGATTCAAAGGGATTCTCCATCATGGCGGTAGCTGAGGGCGCATTCGATAAGGCAGAAGCCAAGATGAAGAAAAAGGAGCGTGCAAAGGTCCGTGCAGAACAGGGTCTTACCACCGCAACATCACGTATCGCAAAGCAGATAGAACAGATGACAGGCAGAGAGACCAGAGTATGCATTCCCGGACACATGCTGCGTGGCGGCAGTCCTTCGGCTTACGACAGAGTTCTTGCAACAAAGTTCGGCGTTCATGCGGCAGAACTTGTAGCAAAGGAAAAGTACGGCTATGCTGTTGCAATGATAAAGGAAGTAGTATCCGAAAACAAGCTTGTTGACGTTGCAGGCAAGACCAAGTTCGTTCCTGAGGACGACCAGATGGTCAAGTACGCAAAGGCACTGGGCGTTTCATTCGGTGACTGATAAACATTCTCCCGACATCGGCACAACGATGTCGGGTTTTTTCTTGCTTTCCGAAAGGATCTGTGTTATAATTATATCATAGTCAGGAGGAGTCACAATGACAGAAGTAATTGAAAGATTTTTGAGATACGTTAAGATCGACACACAGTCATCGGAAGGGTCACAGACCAACCCAAGTACTGCAAAGCAGCATGACCTTGCAAAACTGCTTTATGATGAACTTCGTGAAATGGGGGCAGCTGATGTTTTCTACGATGAAGAAAACTGCTATGTCTATGCAAAAATACCTGCCACCGATAACGGTGAACAGGCAAAAACACTGGGTTTTATCTCGCATATCGACACTTCGCCCGAAACCTCGGGTGAAAATGTCAAGCCACGTATAATAGAGGATTACGACGGCGAAGATATCACGCTGAACAAGGAACAGGGGATCGTCCTCAGGACCACAGTTTTCCCCGAGATCAAGGCATATAAGGGACAGTCGCTGATAGTCACAGACGGTACAACTCTGCTTGGCGCAGATGACAAGGCGGGTGTCGCTGAAATAATGACAATGGCAAAATATCTTATCGACCACCCCGAAGTCAGACACGGCAGGATAGCCATAGCTTTCACCCCTGATGAGGAGATAGGCGCAGGCACCGACAGGTTCGATCTTGAACGCTTCGGCGCAGACTATGCTTATACCGTTGACGGCGGCGGTATCGGTGAACTTGAATACGAAACATTCAATGCGGCTTCGGCAGATATCACTGTTAAGGGCGTTAATGTGCACACAGGCGAAGCCAAAAACAAGATGATCAATGCAGCACGTATAGCAGTTGAGTTTGACAGCCTGCTGCCGCCCGAACAAAAGCCCGAATTCACTGAGGGCAGGGAAGGCTTCTTCCACTTGATGAGTATTGAAGGCAGCACTGAGAATGCACAGCTTTCATACCTGATACGTGATCATGACAGAAACAGGTTCGAGAAGAAAAAGCAGCTTATCCAAAAGACTGCCGAATTGCTTGACTTGCGTTACGGCAGCGGCACTGTCACCGCCGTAGTCGAGGATACATATTACAACATGCGTGAAAAAATAGACCCTGATTTCATGTTCCTTATAGATAATGCTGTCGAGTGCATGAACGAACTTGGTGTTACACCGATAATTCAGCCCATACGTGGCGGCACAGACGGTTCAAGCCTTTCATTCAAGGGGCTGCCCTGTCCAAATATTTGTACAGGTGGGCACAACTATCACGGCAGATATGAATACTGCTGTGTTCAGTCTATGGAAAAAATAGTCAACCTGCTTATAAAACTGACAAGCAGGAAGCTGAAATGATCTGCATGCCAATGCAAAAGACCCTTTCCCCATTATTTTCGGAGAAAGGGTCTTGTATTTTACTGATATCAGCCCTTGTATTCAAACTTAGGCATAGGCAGCAGCTTGTGCAGATTTCTTGCGTGCATACCGTCTATCTTTGCCTTTAATTCGGGCTTGTCGCTGAGGTCTGTCTCTTTCCTGATGTAGCTGTCAAGTTCAGCATAGGTAAAGCCCAGGTT
>CAMNMO010000039.1 GCA_946544695.1 uncultured Ruminococcus sp.
ACCTGTGTCGGTAACGCTCATTCTTACGCACTTGCGGCAGGACTGTTCAAGTTCTTCGGCGCTCATTTCCCTGACCATTTTTCCGTGGTCGATGAAGCCGTAATGTGTAGCCAGCTTTGAAAGTTCGTCAAGTATATGGCTGGAAATAAGTATCGTTATGTTGCGCTCACGGTTGAGTTTCAGTATAAGCTCTCTTATCTCGATTATGCCCTGCGGATCAAGACCGTTGATGGGTTCATCAAGCACCAGAAAATCAGGGTCGCCGCAAAGTGATATGGCTATACCCAGTCTCTGTCTCATACCGAGTGAGAAGTTCTTTGCCTTCTTCCTGCCCGTGTCAGCCAGTCCCACCATTTCCAGCAGTTCGTCAATGCCCTTCATATCAGGCAGACCCAGCATCCTGTACTGCTGTTTCAGGTTGTCCCTTGCACTGAGGTCAAGGTATATGGCGGGAGTTTCCACCACAGCGCCCATCCTGCGTCTGGCACTTGATATCTTCTTGTCGCTGTTCTTCACATCATACAGCTCGAATTCTCCCGATGTGGGGTGCTGGAGACCTGTTATCATTCTGATTAGAGTGGTCTTGCCTGCGCCGTTCCTTCCCACAAATCCGTATATGGAACCCATAGGCACGTTCATGGTCAGTCCGTTGAGGGCGGTGAAGCCCTTGTACTTCTTTATAAGATCTTTTGTTCTCAGTGAGTATTTCATTTTTCTTTCCTTCTTTTCTTTATATTTATCAAACTGCTTCCTTTTCTGTTCTGCCCATCATGCAAAGCACTATCTGCGCTGCCGAAAGCACTGCGACTGCTGCCATGAAAACTATCGCAGCATATCTGATGTTCAGTATCATCACGCCGACCTTTGCGATGACCGCTGCCGCAGTCACAAGGGCTGCCGCACCGCCTGCTGCGATGCTTATCTTCTGAGCTTTCTTTGTCAGAATGCTTTTGCAGCCGATGATGCCTGCCAGCAGCACACATGTCACCCAGCCGCTGCCCTTTGCATTCGATATGCAGAAACCGTATGCAGCCATTGCAGCCGAAAATGCCATCATCGCATTTGTGATAAGGAAAAGGCTTTTGTTGTTTACATTTGTGTTTTTCATTTTTATGACCTCCGTAAAATCATACATTTTCTTTCGGAGAACTCTCTGTTCCCCTTTTCTGATATCAGTATAACATCCGAAGGTCAAGAAAGCAGCCAAGAAAAAGTCAAGATTTGGTCAAGATATAAAATATTTTTTGTCTGTCCCGCAGACACACCATACCAGACAGCTTTTCAGCGGGCATTAACAGCAGCCGGCGGTATTCATGTCTTGTTACATGGTGTGATAAAGGTATGACCAAAAATATTTATCCTGACTTTTGTTTACCCTCTCATTTTGAAGCCAATGCCGTACACCGCCTCGATGTAGTCCTTGCCGCTGACAGCCTCCAGCTTTTTGCGCATGTTGCTTATGTGCTGTTTCAGCGACCTTTCGGTGCAGTCGGGGGTGTCAAGGCTTATCTTGTCAAGTATGGTGGTCCTGCCGACAGGGGTGTTGGGGTTCTGCATAAGCAGCTTGAGTATGGCGCATTCTGTGCGAGTCAGCCTGACTTCTTCGCCGCCTGCCACAGCTGTCAGTGTGTCGCAGTGCAGTGTCAGGTCGCTGAATGTCAGCGAATTCGATTCTCCGCTTGCCTGGCTTTTCCTCAGCTGCACAGCTATCCTTGCCATAAGTTCGGAAATGTTGAAAGGCTTTGTAACGTAGTCGCTCGCCCCCGACATCAGCAGTGCCACCTTGTCGCTGACATCGACCTTAGCACTGACCACGATAACGGGGATATCCTTTATCTTAGGCAGAAGTTCCTCACCGCTGAGACCGGGGAGCATCAGGTCAAGCAGCACCAGGTCGGGCTTGTTCTGCCCCAGCACCAGCAGTGCTTCCGTGCCCGAATAAGCACGGCTGACACCGTAGCCCTCAGCTTTAAGTGTTTCCTCCAGCATGTCACCTATATAAATGTCATCATCTATTACCAGTATGTTCTGCATTTTTGTTTCCTCCTTTTTTATGCCAAAAAATATAATACCATATTTCTGCGTTTTTTTCAAGCACCTTTGCCAAACGCATTATTTATTTTGGCTATCCCTTTGGCACACCATAAATAATGCTGATATAACGAGTATAATTTGTGCTGATGTCCTGTTTTCCACGCCGCAGGCAAATGCGTGAACGCATGAGAGAATACACAAAAATACAGCTTTGTTTTGTCAAAATTGATTTCCGTGCCAAACGCATTATTTATTTTGGCTATCCCTTTGGCACGCCATAAATAAGGCTGACATAACGAGTATAATTTGTGCTGATGTCCTGTTTTCCCCGCCGCAGGCAAATGCGTGAACGCATGGAAAACAGGACCGCCAAATATTGTTGCTTCCGCAGAAATGCTGTTTATTACTTGCAAAGCATACCTCAGCGTGAATATATACCCTCACTATAAGACCTTATAGAAACCGTCTATATTTCCTGCCCGATATGATAGCGTTATCTTATATCCTGCGGAACGCCTGCCTGCCGCACCTGCTTTGATGTCTGCCAAACGGCGTAAACAGGCGGTGACAACGTTGTCTTATTTTGCGAAAAACCGGGCAGCCCACGCCGCTTTGTCTCCGAAAAAGTCCCTGACAGGGGAGTGCACAGTCAGCCTTATGCCGACGCCGTGCAAACGTTGTCACCCTTTTATGTTGACCTTTTCAAACTTTTCGGCTAAACTGGAGTCAACATAAACCGAAAGGAAATGATAGACATGGCAGAATTGAAATTTGACACCAGAAAGATAAGGGCGGGCTATGAACCCAAGGACAACAACCTTGCAGTGTCGCCCCCCATCTACCAGACCACCTCTTATGATTTCAGAGACACCGAACATGCACAGAACCTGTTCACCTACAAGGAAGCGGGCTACCTTTATACCCGTGTGGGCAACCCCACAGTCACATATTTCGCTGAACGTGTGAAGGCGCTTGACGGTGCTAAGAACGTTGTTGCAGTCGGTTCGGGAATGGCAGCTATCACATATACTCTGTTAAACCTTGCCTCAAAGGGCGGCACTATCCTCGCTTCGCCCTATGTTTACGGCGGCACCATCGATGCCTTTGACAGACTGTTCCCCGAACTGGGCGTTACCGTGAAGATAACCGATGCAGTCCTTGAACCCGAAAAGCTTGAAGCTGAACTTACAGATGATGTCAAGGCGGTGTATGTTGAATCGATAAGCAACCCCAACGCCTACCTTGCCGATATCGACGCCATTTCAGCTGTCGCACACAAGCACGGCGTGCCCGTTGTGGTGGATAACACCCTTGCGACCCCCTACCTTTACAGACCCTTTGAACACGGCGCAGATATCGTTGTCTACTCGGCAACAAAGTCGCTGACAGGTCACGGCAATATAATAGCAGGTCTTATCCTTGACAACGGAGATATGAGTCTTTATACCAAAGAACGCTACCCGCAGTTCTATGAACCGATAGTTATGCTGAAAGGTAAGTCGCCCGCAGATATCTTCCCTGATAACTTCTTTATATTCAGGGCGACACTTGTGTACCTTAACCTGCTTGGCGCAGCACTGTCACCGCAGGACGCATATCTGGGCATAATCGGACTGGAGACACTTTCCGAAAGGGTCGCAAAGCAGACTAAGAACGCAGAAAAGATAGTTAAGTATCTGGAAGCTTCCCCTGCGGTCGAGTGGGTAAGGCACCCAAGCGCTGAGGACTATAAATATAAAGATCTTGCAGACAAGCACCTTGCCAACGGCGGCGGAGGAGTGCTGAGTTTCGGCATAAAGGGCACAGCTGAACAGGAAGCTGCATTCCTCAACAGTATAAAACTGTTCCATTACCATGTAAATCTGGGCGATGCACGTTCGCTTATCGTAGACCCGCCCAACACCACTCACAGCGAGCTTGATACGGAAGAATTAAAGCTTGCGGAGATCCCTTCCAACCTTATACGCATATCAGCAGGTCTGGAAGATGCAGATGACCTGATACAAGATCTGGAACAGGCATTCAAGGCAGCGGGGCTGATATAACAGATATAGTAAACGACATATAAATTTTCACTTAGACCGAGCGCAAAGCCTGCGGTTTTTGGCTTTGTGGTCGGGATAAGTCAGAAAATTTATGACGTTTAATATAAAACTATAAACAAGGCGGGGCTTGCATCCGCCTTGTTTGCTTTTATTACTTGGATTTCCTAAAAATTTACATATTGCCGCTTGACAAATGGCGTGTTTTGGATTATAATCATATAAATGAGGTATGTTTACTATGATTAATTGTGAGGTGAGCTGTATGTCGCTGAAAAAAATAGCAGAAATGACAGGTGTTTCGGTATCGACTGTGGGCAGGATACTCAGCGACCCAAACCACAAGTGCGCCAATGAAGATGTCAAAAGGAAGGTCATCGAAGCTGCCAGAGAGATAAACTATATCCCCAATGCCAGTGCCCGTGCACTCAAAACAGGCAGCAAAAGTGAAGAAAAGATCTACCGCATAGATATCCTGCTGACAAGGGCTGCACATGAGATGACCGACCCTTTCTATGATGAACTTCTCATGCTGCTTGAAAAGGAACTGCGCAACAGTGGCTGCATAGTGGGCAATGTCTGGCATAATGCCGAGTTCTCTGACGAAAAACTCAGCAGGACTGACAGGATGCCGAAACTGGTAGATGAGTTATATCCCGCCGATGTGCCACGTTCTGACGGACTTATCATTATTGGCAAGGTGACACTGAAAGCGCTGAAACTTCTCAGGAACAAAGAGAAAAATCTGGTCACTATAAACCGCAATTCCACCAATTACGAAGCAGACGAGGTGCTGTGTGACGGCAGCAGGATAGCCCGCACAGCCGTGACCTATCTGACTAAGCTTGGTCACACCAAGATAGGCTATGTGGGTGACTGCCACAACGAGGCACGCTTTGCAGGCTATCAGGCTGCCCTTATGAACAACCGCATCACCCCCGATATCGACCATATCTTCGATACCCTGCCGAACGAAGCCAACGGCATAGCTGCTATGGAATATTTCGCATCGCTTGACGATCCGCCGACAGGCATCTACTGTGCAAACGATATCCTTGCGGTGGGAATGCTGGGTGCCATGAACAGGCGAAGGTCAAGGGGGTATATGCCGTCGGTGATATCAAGCGATGATATCGAGACCGCACAGTACACCAAGCCCATGCTGACCACCATATCTCTGCCGAAAAACGAGATGGTGCGCTTTGCGCTCATGCTGCTGCTTGACCGCATAAAGGGCGGTCACAGAACTATCTCACGTATCGAAGTGGAAGGCACGCTGGTGATCCGTGAAAGCTGCCGACCTGTGGGTGAACTGAACGAACCTGAATACTATATCTGATACCTCTGCCGATGTTTGCGCATCGGCAGTTTTTTATATACCGCATCTGTCGTAAGCGCCGCAAGCCCGTGTCTTTCGGGACTTCTGTTTACGCTCCTCAATAGTGGATATATGACCGACTTTTTTCACTTTTACTTGCACAGATCAATTTATTGAATAAATCAAAAAGCAGTATCTCTTTATAATTTTATCTCAATTTGGTTGTGTATTGTTTCCCCCGCACATGCGGGGGTAATCCTGACGGACGAAGGCAAGTCAACGCCACACCGCCCTTGTATTCAGTATTCATCTCAGCGGCAGTCTCACTCACACAGTCAGGCATATTGCTGCTAAGTTGTTGCTGCGGGCACTGCAAATGACAACGTTATCACGTATCGACTCGAAATCCCGCCGAAACAGCCTGCGCCTTGTCACGTAATGCCACGAAAATACGCATTTAAAGCGTGATAACGTTATCCTGCAAACGGTTCTGTAAACATAATGTTCAAAAGAATTTACCATGTTAAACTTAATTATCAGCCCGCAGAACGGCTTTCTGCGGCGCTTCGGGTGACTTGCTGACAACGTTGTCACACATTCTCATTGACGTATGCGTGTTTATGGTGTATCATGAATACATACCAATCAAATAGGAAAAATATGAAAGGAATGAATGAAATGAGTTACAAGAACATCGAAACCGCCCTGATACACGGCGGCATCTCCATAGATGAACGCACAGGTGCGGTCAACATACCCATCTACCAGACTTCCACCTTTAAACAGGACGGTCTCGGAAAGATGAGGGGCTATGAGTATTCCCGCACGGGCAACCCCACCCGAGAAGCCCTTGAAGCGCTGATAGCAGAACTTGAAGGCGGTGTGGCAGGCTTTGCATTCGCAAGCGGACTTGCTGCTGAAACAGCAGTTTTCAGCCTTCTGCACACGGGGGATAGGGTACTCATTTCATCAAATGTGTACGGCGGAACTTTCAGGCTGCTCAACAAGGTGTTCGACCATTTTGGCATAAACTACACCATATCCGATACAGAGGACCCTGCCGCATTTGAGAAGGATATCACCGATGATGTGAAGGCTGTGCTGATAGAAAGCCCCGCAAATCCGCTTATGACAGTAACGGATATCCGTGCGGTGGCAGAAACGGCACATCGTCACGGTCTGCTGGTGATAGTTGACAACACCTTCATGACACCTTACATTCAGCGTCCTCTTGAACTCGGTGCTGACATCGTTGTCCACAGTGCAACGAAATATCTTGGCGGACACAGCGACGTTGTTGCAGGGCTTGCGGTGGCAAGCACAAAGGAACTTGCCGAAAAGCTGGCGTTCATACAGAATTCAACAGGCGGTGTGCTGCCGCCCTTTGACAGCTTTTTGCTGATAAGGGGCATCAAGACTCTTGGTGTAAGGCTTGACAGGCATGTTTCAAACGCCCTTGCAGCTGCGAAGTTCCTGAAAGAACACCCCGCTGTAAAAAGCGTGCACTATCCCGGTCTTGAAAGCGACAAGGGCTATGAGGTCAACAAGCGTCAGGCAAAGAACGGCGGCGTGATGATAAGCTTTGAACTTAAAGACAACTATGATATAAAAGTGTTCTTCGAGAAGCTGGAACTGATAACACTGGCTGAAAGTCTTGGCGGTGTTGAATCACTGGTATGCCACCCGTCAAGCATGACACATGCATCTATCCCCGAGGATATAAGGAAGAAGGTCGGGATAACCGACGGACTGATACGCCTTTCGACAGGCATAGAGAATATAGATGATATTCTTGAAGATCTTGACAAGGCGATAAAAGCAAGCGAGGTAAAATAAAATGCTGTATGATAATATGCATGAACTGATCGGCAGCACGCCGCTGGTCAGGCTGAAGAATATGGGGGTCTCCCCCGATGTTGAGATATATGCAAAACTGGAGATGTACAACCCCTCAGGCAGTGTCAAGGACCGCATAGGCGAGTATATGATAGCTGCTGCGGAAAAAGAGGGAAGGCTCAAAGCGGGCAGCACCATTATCGAAGCTACCGCAGGCAATACGGGACTGGGAATTGCATTCGCAGCACTTGGAAAAGGTTACAGAGTGATCTTCACGGTCCCCACAAAGTTCTCCGCCGAAAAGCAGGCACTGATGCGTGCGCTTGGTGCGGAGGTCATAAACACACCACGTTCCGAAGGAATGCTGGGTGCTGTGAGAAAAGCAGAGGAGCTGAAAGCACAGATACCCGATTCGATCTCGCTGGAGCAGTTCAAAAACCCGAACAATCCCCTTGCCCATTACGAGACAACGGGCAGGGAGATATGGGAGGACATCGGTGACAGGGTGACACACCTTGTGGCAGGTGCGGGCAGCGGCGGAACATACACGGGTATCGTCCGTTACCTTAAAGAGCATGACCCCGATATCAAAGGCGTGCTTGCAGATCCCGAAGGCTCGACCATAGGAGGCGGCGAACACTTCGATTACAACATCGAGGGTATCGGCAACGATTTTATACCCGATACAATGGACATAAAACTGGTGGACGAGGTCATCAAGATGAACGATGACGAAGCGTTCACCGCAGTGGGTCAGCTGGCACGCAATGAGGGCATAATCGCAGGTTCGTCCTCGGGTGCTGCGATGGCAGCTGCGCTGAAGCTGGCAAAAAAGCTGGATAAGGGCGTCATCGTCGTGGTATTCCCCGACAGGGGCGACAGATATTTCAGCACAGGATTATTTGAATAGCGGTGAGAGATATGGTATACAAAATTGCATTCGCAAGCTCTGACGGTATCAGTACAGACCGACATTTCGGTGCGGCTGAAAGGTTTTATATCGCAGAACTTGACACTGAAAAGATGGACTATGAGATAACGGGCTTCACAGAAGTACGTGCGCCCTGCAACGGCGGGTGGCATGAGGTATCTAAGTTTGAAGCTGTGCTTTCGGCACTTGCTGACGTTTCGGCAATAACCGCACAGCGCATAGGTTCGGGTGCGATGGAGTATATCAGGGAAAACGGCAAAGCAGCCTATCAGATACCGCTTGATATAGAACAGGTGCTGTGCCTGTTCATGGAAGAAAAACAGTGGGAGGTGGACAAATGGCGATCTCATACGAAGAACTGACCACAAAGCACCCTTGCTTTGCAAGGGGTGAAAAAAACGGCGGCGGAAGGATACATCTGCCGATAAGCCCCAGCTGCAACATTGAATGCAGATTCTGCGAGAGAAGTTTCAACACCTACGAAAAGCGCCCGGGAGTAACTTCAACCGTGATAACCCCCGAGGAAGCGATAGAAGCCATAGGCAGGGCACTTGAAGTCTGTCCTGAGATCCACGTTGCGGGCATCGCAGGTCCGGGTGACACGCTGGCAAGCCCATACGCACTGGAGACATTCAGGCTGGTGGGCAAGCATTATCCCGACCTTGTAAAGTGCATGAGCACCAACGGACTTCTGCTGGCTGAGAAAGCGCAGGAGGTCATAGATGCAGGGGTGGATTCGCTGACAGTAACAGTCAATGCGGTGGACCCCGAGATAGAAGCGAAGCTGAACGACGGGATAGTCTGGCACGGTAAACACTACACAGGTGTGGAAGCTGCCGAGATACTCATAGAACAGCAGTTAAAGGGCATTCACCTTATCAGTGAAGCAGGCATAACAGTAAAGGTGAACACGGTGTTCGTGCCCGATATCAATTCAGAGCACATCGAAGAGGTGGCAAAAACTGTGGCGGAAGCAGGTGCGGATATATACAACATTATCCCGCTGATACCAAACCACAAGCTCAAAGACTGCCGTGAACCTGACTGCATGGAGCTTGAAAGAGCGATACTCAGGGCATCTAAGTACATAGATGTGTTCAGGCACTGCCAGAGATGCCGTGCAGATGCAGTGGGCATACCGGGCGGCAAGGATTACGGCAGTCAGATATACCTGAACCTTAAAAGGCTGTCCCGCAAGGACACCTTCTCACACGGGTAAAAAGAAGTTTTGCTGTCCTTGAAACAGGACAGATGAATAATGAAAGTATATGAAATGAGGTAAGTAAGATGGCGAAGGAATTAAGACAGATAGCAATATACGGCAAGGGCGGCATAGGTAAATCCACCACCACCCAGAACCTGACAGCAGGACTTGTGGAGAGAGGAAACAAGGTCATGGTCGTTGGCTGTGACCCTAAGGCAGACTCAACAAGACTGCTGCTGGGCGGTCTGCATCAGAAGACAGTTCTCGATACACTGAGAGATCAGGGTGAGGACGAGATCGAACTTGATGCGATACTCAAAGAGGGCTTTATGGGCACAAAGTGCGTTGAGTCGGGCGGCCCCGAACCAGGTGTGGGCTGTGCGGGCAGAGGTATCATAACCTCCATCGGTCTGCTGGAAAGACTTGGCGCATACACCGAAGATCTTGACTATGTGTTCTACGATGTACTGGGCGACGTTGTCTGCGGCGGTTTCGCAATGCCTATCCGTGAAGGCAAGGCTAAGGAGATATACATAGTAGCATCAGGCGAGATGATGGCGCTGTATGCGGCAAACAACATTTCAAAGGGTATCGCAAGGTATGCAAGACAGGGCGGCGTGCGTCTGGGCGGCATAATCTGCAACAGCCGCAACGTTGACCGTGAAGCCGAACTGGTAAGGGCATTCGCTAAGGAACTTGGCACCCAGATGATACACTTTGTTCCACGAGACAATGATGTTCAGCGTGCAGAGATACGCAAGAAAACAGTTATCCAGCACTTCCCGCAGTCAAAGCAGGCTGACGAGTACCGCACCCTTGCTGAAAAGATCGAGCAGAACGATATGTTCGTTATCCCCAAGCCCATGACACAGGAAAGGCTGGAGGAGATACTTGTCGAGTACGGTCTGATGGACGACCTGAAGGACGACTACAAGATATAAGGAGAGATCATAATGAGTAAAGTAAATCTTGATATACCCGAGGTCGAGATACGTGAGATACGACTCAATTCGATCACTGGCTTTCAGGGCACTGCAAAGGAACTGGTAGATGCCTGTTCTGCATGCGGCGGAAAATTGAAGGACAAAAGCCGTTCGTTCAGCCAGTGCCTGGGCTGCGGAACTTCCAACGCCGCATGTACACTCACGCTTATCCAGGACGCAGCTATAATCTCCCACGGTCCTGTCGGCTGCTCGACCTGCCTGCATGAGTTCGCATTCACATACAGGGTGAATGCATATCTCAGGCAGCTTGAACACCCTACCCAGAGAAAGATATTTTCGACCAACCTTGAAGAAAAGGATACCATATACGGCGGCGGCAAAAAGCTTGAAGCTGCCATTCACGAAGTCTACAAGCGTGCAGCCCCCAAAGCCATATTCGTAATAACCACCTGTGCGGCAGGTATAATAGGCGATGATGTTGAGAGCGTCACCAATGCAGCACAGAAGGAACTGGGCATACCCGTTGTTGCAGTATTCTGCGAAGGCTTCCGCTCGAAGATGTGGACATCAGGCTTTGATGCAGGCTATCACGGCATCGCAAGGAAGATAATCAAGCCTGCAAGACAGAAGCGCAATATCATAAATGTGATAAATTTCTGGGGCAGCGATATCTTCCGTGAGTGGTTCGGTGAGTTCGGCTATGAGCCAAACTACATCACCCCCTTTGCCACTGTTGACAGTCTCAGCTATTCCAGCGAAGCGGCGCTTACCATACAGGCATGTTCCACCCTGGGTTCATATCTCGGTGCGGCACTGGAGCAGTCCTTCGGGGTGCCCGAGATACGAAATTCTCCCCCCTACGGCATCGCACAGACTGACAGATGGTTCAGGGAACTGGGACAGATACTCGGCAAGGAAAAGGAAGTTGAGGACTTCCTTGCACGCAAGAAGGCTGAGTATATGCCCAAGATAAAAGCACTGCGTGAAAAGCTCAGAGGCAAGACAGCCTACGTCACCGCAGGTGCTTCCCACGGACATTCACTGCTGGCGCTGCTGAAAGAGCTTGGTATGGAGCCGCAGGGCGCTGCCATATTCCACCACGATCCGCAGTATGACAACGAGGACGAGCGTGCTGACACACTCAGACATACAGTTGCGGATTATGGCGATGTGCCGAACTACAACGTCTGCAACAAGCAGGAGTTCGAGCTGGTGAACGTACTCAACCGAGTACGTCCCGACATACTGCTTGCCCGTCACGGCGGCATGACCCTCTGGGGCGCAAAGCTTGGCATACCCTCGCTGCTGGTGGGCGATGAACATTTCGGCATGGGCTATGAGGGACTTGTGGCTTACGGCGAGAGGATACTTGAGACCATCGAGAACGATGAGTTCGTAAAGAATCTCTCAAAGCATTCTGTCAACCCCTACACAAAATGGTGGCTTGAACAGGAGCCCTACACATTCTTGGGAAAGTAAAGGAGAAATAAATATGGCAGGACTTATAGAACAAGAGCGCTACACCTGCGCCATCGGTGCATTGCAGACAGTAGTCGCTATCCCCCGTGCAGTACCCATACTTCATTCGGGACCAGGCTGCGGGGTAATGATAAAGGGCTTTTTTGAGCGTTCGACAGGCTATGCGGGCGGTGAGACTGCGCCCTGCACCAATTTCAGCGAAAAGGAAGTCGTGTTCGGCGGAACAGACAGGCTGCGCAATATAATCAAGAACACTTACAAGGTGCTGGATACCGACCTGCAGGTGGTCGTGACAGGCTGCACGGCAGGCATCGTTGGCGATGATGTGGCAAGTGTCACAGATGAATTTCTTTTTGAGGAGGACAGACCCATAGTCCATGTGGAGACTTCGGGCTTCAAGTCCAACAACTACGTTTCACATTCGGCAGTGGTCAATGCTGTCATCGACCAGTATGTCAGCCGTTTTGAAGACGACAACCCCGCACGTTCGGAAAAGAACCTTGTTAATGTCATCGCTTCTATCCCTTATCAGGATCAGTTCTGGAAGGGCAACCTGAAGGAATACAAGCGCCTGATAGAAGGTCTCGGACTGAAAGTGAACATTCTGTTCGGACCACATTCGGGCGGCGTAAAGGAATGGCAGACCATACCTAAGGCGAATTTCAACGTGTTCATCTCACCCTGGTACGGCGAACCTATCGTCAAAAATCTGGAGCGCCGCTACAAGCAGCCCTACTATCAGTTCGGCTACATGCCCATCGGCGCCAACGAGACCACAAAGTTCCTGAACGGGCTGCTTGCTTACGCTCTGGAACAGGGCGCTGAGATAGATGAGAAGAAGGCACGCAGGTTCATCGAGGAAGAAGAAAAGGCTTACTATGAGGAGCTTGATAACCTTGCAACGTTCCTGCTGGAATTCCGCTACGGTCTGCCAAGCTATGCACATATCCTGCATGATGCGGGCTATGTGGTGGGACTGACAAAGTTCCTGCTGCACGAAACAGGTGTGGTGCCTCAGGAACAGTTCATAGTAGACAATGTGCCCAAGAAATATCAGGAGACCATTGCAGCCGAGATAGCTTCCATATCTGACAAGCGTGAGATACCTGTATATTTCGACCCCGACGCAGGCGCTATGCAGGACGTCATCAGGGGACTTGAACACAAGGGCAGGGGACTTATACTGGGCAGCGGCTGGGATAAGGAACTTGCTGCCGAGATAGATGCAGACTTTTTGTCCATCGCATGTCCGACACCTTACCGCATAGTGCTTACCACCAATTATGTTGGCTACACAGGCGGACTCAGGGTCATAGAGGACATCTACAATACCTCGCTTGCAACATACAAATAACAGGTGTGTCAGCGGGAATAATAAATGTGGTTATCCCGCTGACACACCATACTAAACAGCTTTTCAGCGGGCATTAT
>CAMNMO010000040.1 GCA_946544695.1 uncultured Ruminococcus sp.
GCTGGGACAGGGCAGGGACAACTCCAAGCAGTTCCTGCTGGATCACCCCGATATCATGGGCGAGATCGAGGAGAAGATCAAGGTGCAGACCGCCGAAGCACTTGCTGCTGCAAGCAAGAAGAAGGATAAGAATAACAAGCTGGAGGAAAAGGCTAACGAAAGCGCAGGCGTTTCCGACGAAGCTGAGGAAGGCAGCGTGATAAAGAAGGTTGTCAGGGACGAGCCTTCTGCGGTATCCGAGGAGGATTTCGAGGAGTTCGCACCTGTGGATATCGAAACTTTCGGTGAGTGATAGATGCTTACCATCACAAATGTTTCCCGATATAAGGGAATGACCATGATGATCGAATTTGAGGACAGGGACACCGAGTTTCTCAATCAGGAGATCGTCCGCAGATATGATCTGAAGGCAGGCATAAGTCTGCCTTTGTCTGCGTGGGAGGAAATAAAGGCTGAGGAAGAATACCGAAAAGCCAGAGAAAGGGCGCTGTACCTGCTGGACCACCGTGACTATTCCTATGTTGAGCTTTTCCATAAGCTGGAGAAGAATTACAGCGAGGACACCTGCTATCGGGTGATGGACAGAATGGTGGAACTCGGTGCTGTCAATGACAACCGCTATGCGGAAGGTCTGGCAAGACATTATGTGGAGGTCAAGCATTTTGGCAGCCGCAGGGCTTTTCAGGAAATGCGAAACAGGGGACTGACTTCCGAAGTGATAAAACGGGCGCTGTCGGTCTACGATGAGGACGAAGAAACTACGTGGTATGACAGGCTCTATGAATTGGTCGAGACCAAGTATTTAAGGTACCTTGATGATGAGAAGGGTGTGAATAAGGTCAAAAATGCGCTGGTGCGATATGGTTACAGCTATGACCTTATCAGAGAGGTGCTGAGGGGAATTGAAGAGGAATACGGCGAGGAGGACTAGGTTTGGATAAGATAAGGTATAATGAGGAGCAGGAAGCTTTTGAGATAGATTATGAGCTTTGGGGAAAGCCTGTGACTGTCCTGTTTTATATGGAAGAACAGGCAGAGATAATAGCATCACTTTCGGAAATAGCTGACAAGCTGGGCAAGCTTGACCGCAATAAGCAGAAGATAGCAGAGGTCATCAAGCGTGACGGCTGCTATGATAAAAAGAAGTTCCCGCTGCTGACGATAGCTGAGCTTGATTCACAGATGGAGATAGAGAGCGCATTCGTCGATAAGGACGAGGACGGAGTGGTGCTCGGTGCAACTGTCACCACCGCAAACGGTTCACTTGGCGAAGGCGTTATGGTAGAAGTGCTCGAAGACGGCGCTCTTGAAGTGTCCGCAGAGGGTAAATTGCTGTAAATTTCCTGCGGGTCTTTACAAATGCAGATTAATGTGTTATAATACTAGAATGTAATTATGTAAAAGATATTGTGATTGGAGTTCTTGTCTTATGTCTACAAGAGTGGGAATGGTTTCCCTCGGCTGTCCTAAAAATCAGGTGGACGCTGAGCATATACTGTATGACCTGAAAAAAGAAGGTTACCAGATAGTTGCTGATGCGGCACTGGCAGATGTGGTGATAGTTAATACCTGCGGCTTTATAGAAAGCGCAAAGCAGGAGGCGATAGATACTATCCTTGAATTCTGCACGCTGAAACAGGAGGGCAGGATAAAAGCGGTCATCGCAACAGGCTGCCTGGCTGAGCGTTACCGTGATGAAATGAAAAAGGAGATCCCCGAACTCGATGCAGTTGTGGGACTGGGCTCAAACTCAAAGCTGCCCGAGATAATCAGAGATATCTACCGTGGAGAAGAACAGATATGTGCTTACGGCAGCAAGACTGACCTGCCGATGGAAGGCGGAAGGATAATATCCACCGAACCGTTCTATGCATATATTAAGATAGCAGAGGGCTGCTCGAACAACTGCACCTACTGCGCTATACCCGCCATAAGGGGCAGGTTCCGCAGCAGAAAGATGGAGGATATCATCAAGGAAGCTGAGTGGCTGGCTGAACACGGCGTTACCGAGCTTGTGGTCATCGCACAGGATACCACAAGGTACGGCGAGGATATCTACGGCAAGTCCATGCTGCCAGAACTGCTGAAAAAGCTTTGTGCGATAGACGGCTTTAAATGGATAAGGACGCTGTACAGCTATCCCGAGCGCATAAGCGATGAGTTCATAGATGTGCTGGCGACCGAGGATAAGCTGGTAAAATATATAGATATGCCCATTCAGCACTGCAATAAGGACGTTCTCAAAGCAATGAACCGTCCCGGTGATGAGGCGTATCTGCTTGAACTGATACAGAAGCTGCGTGCAAGGGTGCCCGATATAGTTTTAAGGACTACCCTGATAGCAGGTTTCCCGGGTGAGACTGAAAGTCAGTTTGAGGAACTTTGTGAGTTTGTCAAGAATGTTGGCTTTGAAAGACTGGGCTGCTTTGCTTATTCCCCCGAGGAAGGAACTAAGGCTTTCTCGATGGAAGGTCAGGTCGATGAACAGACCAAGCAGCGCCGTGCTGATATAATCATGCAGGAACAGATGCTGGTGGCTGACAGATATAATCAGGCACAGCTTGGCAAAACGATAGAGGTGGTCTGTGAGGGCTTTGACCGCTACGCTGAATGCTATTTCGGCAGAGGTGCGGCAGATGCGCCCGAGATAGACGGCAAGATATTTTTCACCTCCGAAAACAAGGTGCAGACAGGTCAGTATGTCAAGGTCGAACTTTTCGATACGCTGGATTATGACCTGCTGGGTACGGTAGTCGGATAGGGGGAAGAATAATGAAACAGATGAATTTACCAAATAAGCTCACGGTGCTGAGAGTAGTGCTGATACCGTTCTTTATGTTTTTCCTGCTCTGTTTTGAACTGGGCGAACGGCTGCACACCATACTTGCACTGATAGTTTTCGTAGCCGCTTCACTTACAGATATGCTGGACGGCAAGATAGCCAGGTCGCAGAACCTGGTGACTACCTTCGGCAAATTTCTTGACCCGCTGGCAGATAAACTGCTGGTAATGGTGGCACTGATAAGCTTCACGTTTGAACGCTGGATAGACCCCGTGGCGGTGGTCATAATACTGGCAAGAGAATTTATGGTGACAGGTCTGAGACTTGTGGTCGCAGGCGAGGGCGTCGTGGTCGCCGCAGGTATATGGGGCAAAGCTAAAACAGCTTTCACTATGGTGGCGATGATAGTTATAATGTTTTTGCAGATATTGTACCCCGAACTCAAGGGTGCGCCCGACCTGAACTGGCATTCCGCCATATTCCTTATCAATGAAGCACTTATCTGGATAGCCGTTGTGCTGACGGTTATTTCGGGTGCGATATATGTAAAGGCTTACGGTAAGTATATAGACCCAAATGAATAATCAAAATGCGTATCAGCAAAAGTAACCCCGCCGCAGATCTTCAGAGAGAAGCCGTTCGGTGCAAGGCTTTGTTCGGGTGAGGTGAAGTGCGGCTGACAGCAGGGAGTGAGGAAAGATAAGCGAGTATTCCTCCCCGTGCCCCGGCGTTAACGGGAATGAGGCTGTACCGAAAATTGTACAGCAAAGCGGAGTGGGACCGTGTATGAGAGATCATTCGCCTCCGAATGCGCCGATGTGGGCGTGTTCGGAGGTTTTTGTTTTAGGAGGGCTTATGAAAGAATATCAGAGTCTGCTGAATGGTGCGAACAACACCCGTGAATTGAGCGGTGTTGTGAATAAAAGTGTTTTCTGGCGCAGCGGTGCACCTGTATCGCTTACAGGCGAGGACGTCTGTCTGCTGCATGAAAAGGGCTTTACCACACTGGTAGATATGCGTTCGGATCCCGAGGTCAGCCTCAGACCATGTATGGTGCGCTTTCTCGAACTTTTCCGTGAAAAATATCACAGTGCTGATAATTACCTGGCGTCGCTGGGACTTTCAGCCGATGAGATAAACATGTTAAAGGATAAAATGATGAGGTACTGAGATGGGAAACATTCTTAAAAGCATTGTTAGAAGCTATAAAGCCGAGATACAGTCAATTAAGGACCGTGACCCCGCTGCGACCAGCACACTGGAGATACTGACCTATTCGGGACTGCATGCGGTGGCTATGTATCGTGTGGCACACTGGTTCTTTATAAGGGATTTCAAGTTCATCGCAAGGTTGATCTCGCAGACCGCCCGCTTTCTCACGGGTATCGAGATACACCCAGGTGCAATGATAGGCAAGGGGCTTCTCATCGACCACGGCTCAGGTGTCGTTATCGGTGAGACTGCCGAGATAGGCGATAATTGCCTGCTGTATCAGGGCTGTACACTTGGCGGAACAGGCAAGGATCACGGCAAACGTCACCCGACACTGGGTAATAATGTCATGGTCGGCTGCGGTGCAAAGGTGCTGGGACCTTTCAAGGTCGGTGACAATTCAAAGATAGCCGCAAATGCGGTGGTGCTGGAACCTGTTCCCGCAAACTGCACTGCTGTCGGTGTTCCCGCAAGGGTGGTCAAGCAGAACGGCAAGCGCACCCTCGATCTGGATCAGGTGCATATCCCCGACCCCGTTTCGCAGGAACTCTGCAAGGACAGAATGGAACTGGAGAGACTGCGCAGGCGTGTTGAAGAACTGGAAAAACGTCTGGCTCAGGAGGGTAAATAAATGGACAATATTCAGCTTGTCGAGACTCTGCTGGCAAAGCCGTATATGTATACCTGCGGTGAAAGCCTGACTGCCCTCGAAGCGTTCCTGCACGGCTACGGCTTTTGCAGGATAGAGTATAAGATAGCCATTGAAAGCGAACCGAAATATTCGCTGCTGCCCGCAGAATGGGAGCTTTTCACAGATTTCATCAGGTGCAGCCTGACTTATGATGAACCCCTTGCTGACTGGTATGATATACTGATGACATATTTCGGTGACAGGGAAGGGTACCGCATGTTCGTAAATTACTTTGACAGCTTCCGCAGACTTCAGGTGACCTCATATAAAAGGGCTGCGCTGAATGATGAGCAGAAAAAATCCTGTATGGAAAATACAGGCATCAATACTACTGTACCGCAGAACTGTTTCATAGTCAGCCTTAACAGGGGAGAATGCTTCATGTCGGCTGTTGAAGTGGAAGATGAGGTTTGGCAGACAAGGCATATCTATAAAACAGAAGAAGCCGCCATCGAAGATGCAGTAAAGCTTTTTGGCAGTGGACCTGCATGGTTCGGCGTAACGGGCGTTGAGGAACTTAGTTTCAAAAAGCCTGTGCGGTCTTCGCTTTATATAATAAATAAGGAATAACAGATAAATACTATCGGGAGGATTTAAAATGAAGATCTATAACACACTCAGCCATAAGGTAGAAGAATTTGTGCCGAACACAGCGGGCAAGGTGGCAATGTACACCTGCGGTCCCACTGTGTACCACTATGCGCATATAGGCAACCTGAGAAGTTATATAATGGAGGACGTTCTGGAGAAGTACATGCGCTGGCAGGGGCTGGATGTTAAGCGTGTAATGAACATCACTGATGTGGGACACCTTACATCTGACGGCGACACAGGCGATGACAAGATGCTCAAAGGTGCAAAGCGTGAGCATAAGACAGTCATGGAGATAGCTAAGTTCTATACAGATGCCTTTTTTGCTGACTGCGCAAAGCTCAATATCAAGACTCCTGATGTGGTAGCACCTGCCACCACATATATCGACGAGTTCATCAAGGTAATATCTGCACTGATAGAAAAGGGCTATGCTTATGAAGCAGGCGGAAATATCTACTTTGATACCTCAAAGCTTGACGAATATTACGTGTTCCACAATTTCAGCGCTGAGGACCTGGAAGTGGGCGTGCGTGAAGGCGTTGAGGAGGATACCAACAAGCGCAACAAGGCAGACTTCGTGCTGTGGTTCACAAAGTCCAAGTTCGATGACCAGGAGCTGAAATGGGAGTCTCCCTGGGGCGTGGGCTATCCCGGCTGGCATATCGAATGCTCATGCATATCCATGAAAAATCTGGGCGAGTATCTTGATATCCACTGCGGCGGCATTGACAACGCCTTCCCCCATCACACCAATGAGATAGCACAGTCTGAGGCTTATATCGGTCATAAGTGGTGCAACTACTGGTTCCATGTACATCACCTGAATACCGATACAGGCAAGATGTCCAAGTCAAAGGGCGAATTCCTGACCGTTTCACTGCTTGAAGAAAAGGGCTATGACCCGCTGGTATACAGATTCTTCTGCTTGCAGTCGCATTACAGAAAGTCGCTGGTATTTTCCTGGGAAAACCTTGACAACGCCAAGACTGCCTACGATAAGCTGACCGCCCGCATAGCTGCACTGCTTGCTGAAAGCAGCAAGGGCGATGTGGTACAGGCGGACTTCGATGAGCTTAAAGCAAAGTTCACAGCCGCTATGGACGATGATATCAATACTTCAAACGGCATTACTGCCATATACGATGTGCTGAAGGCGGATACGACCGCTGCCACTAAGCTGGCTCTTGTCGAGGACTTTGACAAGGTGCTGAGCGTGGGTCTGATAAAGGCAGCCGAAAAGCAGAATGAGGAGAAGCAGGGCGCAGATATCCCTGCAGATGTAATGGCACTTGTGGAAGAAAGACAGGCTGCAAGAAAGGCAAAGGATTTCGCAAAGGCTGATGAACTGCGTGACAAGATAGCTGCACTGGGCTATGCAGTCAAGGAGACACGACAGGGCACCGAGATAACAAAGCTCTGATCGGAGGGAAAGATGGAAAAGCAGAATAAAAAGAAGAATTACTATGACGTCAAGCGCAGCGCAAGATTTCGCATGTACTTCAGATTTTCGATGATAGCGATGTGCTTTGTGCTGGCATTCACGCTGTTTCAGGCGTGCCAGCGTGCAAAGGGCGGCGGCGGGCTTGACCCCGATGACGTTGAACTGATACAGTACGAACTTCCAAAGGACGATGCACCAGTGGTAGTGTTCGAGACAAGTGAGGGGGACTTCACAGCGGTGCTGTACCCCGAACAGGCGCCTGAGTTCTGCAAGTATTTTGAGGGGCTCGTCAACGACGGCTACTATGACGGCACATTCGTTTTCGCCGTTCAGGAGGGCGTGTACTTTATGGGCGGTTCAAAGGCGTCCGACGGTACAGATACCGATTCCACCGACAAGACCCAGCTTGAACCCGAACTTCACAAGGACCTGTGGCCTTTCAAGGGGGCGCTGATATCCTACGGCGACAAGGGCGGCACTGTGTTCAACAAGAAGATAATGTCCGGCAGCAGGATACTCTTTGTGGATTCAGTGGAGTTCACCGATGAGTTCAATGCTGAACTTGATGCGGCAGGCGGCAACAGCGACCTGGTGGAAGCTTTCAAGAAAAAGGGCGGCATACCCAATTTCTCACAGCAGTACACTGTATTCGCACAGGTGTATGACGGCTTTGAGGCTTATGATGCGATATGTGCCGCAAAGGTGACCGATGAAGAAAGCCTGCGTCCCAAGCAGACCATCACCATTGAACGTGCATATATGTCAACTTACGGCGAACATAAAAATGACAGCTTCTTTGACCCCGACACAGATACCCTCAGTGCGGGCGACGCTGTCAGCACCGATGTTGAATAGCTGACGGACAAATGGTTTTAACAATGCCTTTTCTTCGTATGTACGTGGAAAAGGCATCATGCTTTTGGGCAGGCTGCTGTTTCTGCGAAAACCTGCATTTATTGTGCATTATAAATAGCAAAATGCTGAACCATTGTAAAAAAAATTACATACACTTTATGTGCATTCATTTCGGGTTCACAAAATGTTATAAAATATTTTAATAAAATATGATATAATATAGTTTATACGGGCATACTCATCAGCATGCTGAATGCAGTGTTGTCCGCTGAATAAACATGATGATCATACTATGAAACGAGGATAAAAATGGTAAGTAATAACCTGAAGCTCGGCGTAGGTCTGTCAGTTGTACTTGTGGCACTTTTTACAGGGGCTGTTGTCAAATATTCTATGAGGAGAGACCCTTTGACGGTGGAGCATTCCGCTGAATGGAGCGACCGCAAGGCGCAAGAAGTCACTGGCGGTGAGGACCTGCTGGGGGCGGATAACGACCTGCTCACGACACTCGGCGGTGATTATGACGGTGCTGTAACACAGTCCACTGAAAAGCTTGACAACCGCAGGGAGAGAGTGACCACTACTTTCGCTGAAACGGCAGCTGTTGTAAAGACCACTGCTGCTGAAAAAGTCACCACCGCAGAAGGTGAAGTAGGTGATCCTTTTGCTGAGACGACTACCACAAAAGCTGCTGCTGTTGAAACAGAAGAAGGCAAGGTCGGCAAGGCACTTGATAAGGCTGCTGCTGCACATGATGCTGCTCTTGATAAGCTAAATAAGGCAAATGATGCACTCACTGCCGCACAGACCAATGTTGATACTTATCAGACCAAGCTGGACGAAGCAAAGGTAAAGCTTGATGAAGCACAGGCAAAATTTGATGAATCACAGGCAGAGAATTACAACAGAGGTCTGTATGGTTTCTATGAGTATATAGGTTCACAGGAGGGCATGGATGCTTTTAACAGCTCTGAGTATTCGGGAGTTGTTGAGTCCGGCAACAGATATGATGCTGCTTCGATAGAACGTGTAAAAAATGCTTTGACACTGATCAAAAATGCAAATAAACTCAGAGTTGAAGAAGGCAAGCCCGAGTTCAAGATAAGCCACAAGCTGATGGCACTGGCTGTACTCAATAATGACATGGCATCTGTAAACGGCGAGAGCAGCAATAATACAGAGTTCGATGAGGATCTGGCTTATGGTTTTGAAGATCCGCTCGATGCATGGTATTATGATGAAAGAGAGTATAACGGCGCCAATTATCAGAGCCTGATGAATGAGAACTATGTTGCAGCAGGTGCAGCTTACAGCGTTCTTGACGGCAGAGTGCATAATATACTGATGGCTTCCGATGATCAGGATCACGGCGTACTGATGACTGTGGCTGAGTTTGAAAAAGACTTCAACCCCTATTATGAAGTAACAATAAAGGGCAGAGATGCTTCCAGAGAGCAGAGCAGTTATGATAACATCAGCCAGAAGCTGGAAGATGCAAAGCAGAAGGTGGCAGACAAGGAGGAGGCAGTAAGGACTGCATCTGAAAAATACGAGGCTGCCAAGAAAACTTATGAAGAAAAACTTGCAGCTTATCAGGCACTTCAGTGACATGCTGACGGTTTGATATGAGCAAATAAAAAATCTATCCTGCCTCGTTCAGTGTCGGAATATCCGATATTTGTGACGGGGCAGTATTGTATTAAAAGACATATTTTTTGGAAGGGTGTACATGAAGACGATAAAACGTATCATCAGCATTGCGGCAGCCTGTGCGATGCTGACAGACATGATGGTTTTTCCTGCGGCAGCTGATGACAGACAGACTGTCACGATATCCGCAGAAAACAGCATGGCTGTGTTTGAAGGCTGGGGCACGGGACTCGGTACATGGGCTGAACGTACAGGCGGCAGCGAAGGTGCTGTCAATAAAGCGGTCGAACTGCTTTACGGTGATGACGGGCTGAGAATGAATATAATCAGGTATAATGTGGGCGGCGGCGATGCACCGTCACACTCGCATTTTATCGACAGCAGTGCAGTAGTAAGACCCTGGTGGAAGGCGGGCAGTGTTGACGAGGAAAAGCTGAAATATAAGTTCGATGAAAAAGCAGATGCCGCACAGATGGCTGTGCTTAAAAAGGCAGCAGCTGCCGCAGGCGGCAAGGCAGAAGTCGAACTGTATTCCTATTCGCCGCCCTATTTCATGACGGTAAGCGGGTGTACCACCGGTGCTGTCTATTCGGGTGACAACAACGTCAGGAAGGACTGCTATGATAATTATGCTTACTATCTGGCAGGCACCGCTGAACTTATAGAAAAAGCAGGCGTTACCGTGCACAGCATAGCGCCGATGAACGAACCGTCCTCTCTGCACTGGAAGGCTTACGGCACAAGGCAGGAGGGCTGCCATATCTCGGGCGGTGCAGACCAGTCAAAGCTGGTGACCGAACTGAGAAAAGCGCTGGATAAAAAGAAAATGGATAATGTCATCATTGGGGTATCCGATGAGGCTGACACAGCATGCGCCGCACAAAGTCTCGGTGCAATGACAGGTGATGCATTGAGGTCTGCGGACAGGGTAAATGTTCACAGCACAGAAAGTGCCGATACCGAAGCTTATCTTGAAGCAGCAGGCAGGCGAAGTACTTGGATAACCGAAGCTGACGGGCTTTACAATGCAGGTGAGGACGCAGGCGAAATGTCTGCGGCACTGGGACTTGGCAGATGTGTTATCGCTGACCTCAACAATACACACGCTTCCGCATGGGTGATGTGGCAGGCTGTAACCGAAGACCCGCCCGCTGCTGACGGAAGCTGTCTTGGTCTGGTATGCGGCGCCCCCCGTGCGGAAATGTCAGTGCTTTCGCAGCGCTACTACGCTTTCGGGCAGTTCAGCAGATATATCAGCCCGTCATCAATGCTTATAAAGGTAGATGATGAAAGGATAGCCGCTTATGACAGTGACAGCGATACACTGGCTGTCGTTGCAGTCAACGATTCGTCAAAGTCAATACCCGTCAGGTTTGAACTGGAGGGCTTTGATATCGAAAAAAGCGGTAACGTCACGGCGGTGCGCACATCCGGCACCATCGCTGACGGTGAACACTGGGCTGAAAAGGAAAATGCCGCAAAGCTTTACAGAACAGGTTTTCATGCCGAACTTGCAGCTGATTCGGTGACGACCTATATAATAAGCGGAGTTAAGCTGCGTCCTGATGGCAGGGCAGGTGATACCAACGGTGACGGTAATGTAAACGTTACAGATGCGTCACTGGCGGCAGCGCACGTAAAGTCGGTAAAGGCACTTCCTGCCGCTGAAAAGCTGAGGGCTGATGTGAATGCCGACGGCGTTGTGAATGTCACGGATATCTCGCTGATAGCTGCCCATATAAAGGGCGTGCGTATGCTGCCCGAGGAGATAGCCTATACCGATGATGAATTCATCACCGATGAGGAGACCACTTATGATGAAACGTCCACAGACGGTGAATAGGCACCCGCTTTGACCAAAATGCCCGAAACTACTATGGCTTTCGGGCATTCTTTTGTGTTTACATCAATTGACAGATTCAGGGATTTCGGATATAATCAAAAAGACGGGTCATAAATGGATATGACCATATATTTTCAAAGAGAGGTCAGATAATATGTTTGATAAAAAAAGACCGATAGCTTTCATTGCGGCTGCGGTGTTTGCGCTGGGCGGTATACAGTTTTCGGGGACTGTCATCGCTGAGAGAAGCATAGCTGCGTCGGCTGAGACTTATGATGTTTTCAGCTATAAAAAAGTCGGCGGCGTGGCTGAGATAACTGCCTGCAATGCTGACGGCGGTGAGGTCGTGATACCTTCGGAGATAGACGGTATCAAGGTGACTTCTGTCGGCAGCGATGCATTCTTTCAGTGTGACCGCATAACTGCTGTGACCATACCCGATACTGTCACCTCGATAGGGGAAAATGCTTTTGCTGACTGCGCTGCCCTTAAAACCGTAAAGCTTGGTGATGCGGTGGCAGAGATAGGTGCGTGTGCATTCAGCAGCTGTTCTTCACTGAACGAACTGGTGCTGCCCGAGTCTGTTAAGACCGTGGGCGAAGCTGCATTTACCGACTGCACAGCCCTTACCACGATAACAGTGCCCGACACTGATATTGCTATTGAAAGCGAGGCTTTCCTCGGGTGCACTGCACTTAAAACCGTCACACTGCCCGCTGATGTAAAGGTGGGTGACTATGCGCTGGGATTCACGATGGGCGATGACGAAAATGCTTTCTACAAGCCTGTTAAGGATTTTAAGATAGTGTGCTATACTAATTCGCCCGCCTACGTTTATGCTATGGAGAACCTGCTGGGCTGTGAGGTGCTTGACCCTGAAACTCCCGCCGACCCTGTTGAACCAAAGAGTCAGGACGATATATCAACTGATGAGGAATATTTCAGCGCAGGCGATGTTAACGGCGACGGAAGCATAAATGTTTCGGATATTGCGCTGACAGCTGCACATGTCAAGGGCATCAAGGGGCTGGACGGTGACATGCTTGAAAGGGCAGATGCTGACGGCAGCGGTTCTGTGAACGTTACCGATATCTCGATGATAGCAGGCTATGTCAAAGGGCTGTATGCTTTGTGATAAATAAGCATAATGACAGACAGTGATCACCATACAGGCGGGGCTTGCCCCTGCCTGTTTTTTGTCCCTCTGCCGCCATGACTTTACAATTGCTGATAAATCTGCTATAATGCTTATGAAAGGAAGGCGATGACAATGAAGCTGAAGATAGCTGTCATCGAAGATGACAAGGAGATAAACAGGATACTGAACGATCTGCTGACACAAAGCGGTTATGAGACAATGCAGGCTTATGACGGTGATGAAGCCTCAAAGCTGCTTCGGCAGGAAAGTTTTGACCTGGTGCTGATGGATCTGATGCTGCCTTACAAGAACGGCGAAAGGCTGATCGCCGAACTTAGAGAGATCTCACAGACGCCCGTGATCGTCATATCTGCAAAGTCCATGATGGAGACTAAGCTTGAGGTTCTGCGGCTGGGTGCTGATGATTATATGATCAAGCCCTTTGATATCGACGAAGTGCTGGTCAGGATAGAAGTCGTGCTGCGCCGCACAGGTGCATTCAGAAACGATAATGTCATAGAGGTCTGCGGGATAATTTTCAACACCGCAGAAAATCAGGTAACGGTGGAAGGTAAGGCAGTCAGGCTGACTGCAAAGGAACTGATGCTGCTGAAACTTTTCATGGAACACCCGAAAAAGGTCTACACCAAGCAGGAACTCTACGAGAGTGTATGGAACGAGACCTATTATTATGAGGACAACACCATAAACGTCCATGTAAGCAACCTGAGAAGCAAGCTGAGGAAGGTGTGCGGCAGGGACTGCATCGACACAGTGTGGGGCATAGGGTACCGCATGAAAGGTGACAGCTGATGTTATGGGCTGTGATACTGCTGGGCGTGATATCACTGGCACTGCTTGGCTACATCATCTTGATGAAGCGGGAGATACGTATGATCCGCAGGGAAGTGGAACGCACAACAGATAAGGATTATAACAGGCTGCTGCTGATAAAGCTTATGGCCAGCGATATCAAAGAACTTGCGGCTGCCATCAAAAAA
>CAMNMO010000041.1 GCA_946544695.1 uncultured Ruminococcus sp.
CCATCGCTTTAAGCAGCTGATATTCCTTGCTGCCGCAGACACCCAGCTTTCGGCAGAGGACTTCCCCGCCGTCACCAAAGGCATCACGCAGAACAGCTGCGGCTATGCGCCAGCCTTCCTTTGATGACAGGTCACCGCCTGTCTGCACAAAGGGACGAATGCTGCCCGCACGGGTATATCCCTGATAGTCGCACACCAGGAACTCGCCGCCCCATACAGTGCCGTCATCACCGTAGCCCGTACCGTCAAAGCTGACGCCTATGACTTTGCCCTCAAAGCCATTCTCTGCCATGCATGAAAGTATGTGGGCGAAGTGATGCTGCACCCGCAGCAGCGGTATGCCACGTTTCTGCGCCATTTCCTCTGCCACACGCACCGTGTTGTACTTGGGGTGGGTGTCGCAGACTATTACCTGCGGTTCGGCTTCAAGCAGTCCGCACATACGCTCGGTGCTTTCTTCAAGCGCCTTGACTGTGCGTATATCAGCCATGTCACCCACATAGGGCGACGGATAAAGCAGGTCGCCACGGGCGATGCAGAAGCAGTTTTTAAGCTCACCGCCAATGGCAAGCACCTGTCTGCCCTGTGGATTTTTCAGCATGAACGGCAGCGGTGCAAAGCCCCTTGAACGCCTTATCATATATGGTCTGCCGAACAGCCAGTCGGTCACGCTGTCATCGGCACGCAGAAGTATCTTTCTGTTATGGGAAAGTATGATGTCGCAGAAACCGCCTATCTCCCTGACTGCGTCCTCGTCGCTGCGGCATATCGGTGCGCCACGCACATTTCCGCTGGTCATTACCAGGCAGTCACTCATCTGCACATCATCGGGATAGTCAAACAGCAGCATCTGCACCGGCGCATAGGGCAGCATCACACCGACAGTGGTGTTGTCGGGGGCGATAAGGGTGCTCATGGTATTTGCCGAACGCTTTTTAAGCAGCATTATGGGCTTCTGCCAGCCTGTAAGATATTCCCGCTGACCCGCACGCAGATGGCATTCACGCAGCACGGTGTCAATATCCCTCATCATCACCGCAAAGGGTTTTGCGGGACGTTTTTTCAGCTGACGCAGCCTTGCCACTGCCTGTTCGTTATGGGCGTCGCAGCAAAGGTGGAAACCGCCTATGCCCTTGACGGCAGCTATCTTTCCTTCCATTATGGCACGGCGCACGCTTGTTATGGCATCGCCGCCACGTATATCCGTGCCGACCACATATACCTCGGGTCCGCAGTCATTGCAGCATACAGGCTGGGCATCATAACGGCGTGTTGCGGGGTCATGGTATTCAGCAGCACATTTTTCACACATCGGGTGTTCACGCATGGTCGTGCGCTCACGGTCATAAGGCATGGTATCGAGTATGGTCAGCCTGGGACCGCACTGGGTGCAGTTGATAAACGGGTGGAGATATCTTCTGTCCGTTTTATCGAACAGTTCCGCACGGCATTTATCACAGGTGGCTATGTCGGGCGAAACGAATATATCGCCGTACTCCTTCTCACTTTCGATTATCTCAAAAGAACCGTACTCGGTATATCCCGCATCGGTCATCTCCACATCAAGCACCATTGCACGTTCGGGCGGTGAATAGCGTATCCTGTCGGCAAATGCGGCAAGGGCATTCTCCTCGCCCGTGGCGTATATATCCACATAGGAACCCTTGTTTGCCACTGTGCCCGTAATGCCAAGTTCTTCGGCTGTGACCGCAGTGAATGGTCGAAAGCCCACGCCCTGCACGATACCGAAGGCACGTATGTTAACTGTCTTTATCATTTAAAAACTCCGTTTAAAACATTCTTCCCGACACTGCAAAATGCGGCAGGTCGGTCCACTCGCCCTTAAAATCGGGCAGCGCACGCCTGAGACTCACATCACCGATGACATGGTCAAACCCTGCGGCTTTTTCCGCCAGGTCTGCCTCATCAGCGATATGGAAGTCGCCTTCCTCAGCAGCTGACCTGTCCATCATGAAGAATGATGCACAGGTAACGTCACCGCCCAGCAGTTCTCTGACGCCATTTGCCGTGAACTGCTGGTGTATCACCAGTGTTCTGCCCGAGGGTGACAGCTTTGACAGCTTGTCCGTAACATCAGCAGGCAGCGGGCAGCTGTGGAACTGTACATCGCAGCCAAAGCTTTCTTTGAGGTAAGCCCCCGCCCTTATGCCCGAGGGTGCTATAACGAATATCTTCTCGAAGCGTGTTATGCGGCGTATCTCATCGAGTCCGCTGTCAAGTCCTATACACTTCACTTCGCTGTATCCTTCGGCTTTTATGACCTCAGCTATCCTGTCAGCGCAAGTAAACCCCGTGTCCAGCGGTGTGGCACCTATGACTGCCGCTGTGCCTTTCTCTTGCGGGAAAGCTTCAACAGCAAACTTTTTGAAAAGCCGCAGGTATGCTTCTTCCTCGCCCTTGTCATAAAGCTTTGTGCCGTCTGTCGAAACTGTCACACAGGGAACGCCCGTGCGCTTTTCTGCCATGCGTTCAAGGGCTTTGTAATCGGTGGCGATTACTGCGGGAACAGGTGTGCCCACCACTGCGGTGAACTCTCTTTCCAGCTGCTGCTGCGCCTTTGCCAGCTTTGCCACAAGGCGGTCGTCACGCCCGAGTATGGCGTCCATATCTCTCAGACCCGCACTGAAAAGCGCAGACTTTTTTGTGAACCATCTGGGTTCATCAAATCCGCATACATTGCCCGCACAGCCGCCCGCATCGCAAATAACGGTTATGCCGCCGAGTTCATAAAGCACTGAACAGGCACCCGAATCATCAGGTGCAAAGGGTGATATGAATTTAAGCAGTTTTTTCATCACTTGCCCTCCTTTTCCAGTGCGTTTGAAAGCTGTTCCATCAGATCCTCCGCCAACTCATAGCCGAAGGGCTGTTCTTCCTCATCAAAGGGAACATTTGGCAGGTCAGGGTGATAGTAAAGCGCATCTGAACCGATGGTGATGTCGATATGGGTCATGCGGCGGTAGTTCAGCATCGTGGGTGAAAGATTTGAGAATATCCTTGTATCGGGCGAAAGTTCCGCCAGCTTTTTTATATAGAAGAAGTTTCGCTCCCCCACCGTGCCGTATATCTCACTTACCTTGTGACCATATTCTGTCAGCGCCAGCGCCATTTCAAAGCTGTCCGCATTCACGCACTCACCGACAGCAAAACTCAGCTGACCGTACTTTTCACGGAAGCTTTCGATCTTTCGTTTTGCATTTTCATAGTATGCTGCATCATCAAACTCCACCCCGATCGCCTGACCAAGCAGACGGTACTGATTGCGTATCTTGTCGATGCGTAAAAATCTGTTGATCTCAATGTAGGGTATACCCAGACGCTTCTCCATATCCTGTGCGGCATACCTTGCTTCGGGGTTTATGACAAGGTTGAAATTCGCCTGCGAAAGCCTGTGATAACTCTCGATGGTGTCGCAGCGTGCAAGTTCCTGTGTACTTACCCCCACCGAACTCAGCAGTCCGTAAAGCTCGCAGTTTTCATTGAGCGGTGCGAAATAGCCCAGTATATTGCAGCGGTCGCCGTGCCTTTTCTGCGGCTTCAGCAGACCGTATACCGACTTGCGTATACCCGCCATCGGCGGCAGACGCTTTTCTCTTGTCAAAGCATACATGTATGCGGGCAGTGTGGGGACGTTCGTTGCTTCCTCACACTTGCGGCAGACCCTTTCCATATCAGTTCCCAGCAGTGCATCAACACAGGTTATGCATATCATCACCGCTGTGGGTGTGTAGTCCAGGCTGTCACAGACCTCCTTGCAGGCTTTTGGTATCTTGGTCAGGTGTCTGCCTGTGACGATATCGGTATCGTCCAGCAGCAGGTAGAAAAATCTCTCGTTGTAGCCAAGTTCGTTGAGAAGTGCGGTATTTCTTCCGCAGCACCCGGGCGCTACCAGCAGCATCACCGAACCCGGTATCGCAAGCCCCGCCCTTTTTACGCCAAAGCCCTTAGCACCCGGCGAATTGAAATTCAGCGTGGCAGGTGAAGAATATATCAGGTGCCTGGCACTCATCAGTTCATCGGGGGTGTTCTCAAAGCCCTTTGCTGCCAGTTCCTCAGCGGTGATGTAAAAAGCCTCAGTCATCTTTCTCCTCCTCAGCGATAAGTTTTTCTGCCAGTTCAAAGAAGCGCTTTGCAGTCTCGCACTCGGGGTCGCCCTCAATGACTGTCTTGCCCATATCCTCATACTTTATGATATCGGCAGAACGTGGGATATCAGCGGCAACATCAAGCCCTGCGCTTTCTGCAAATGCCCTGACCTTTTCTTCCTCATTCTCAACGGCACGGCGGTTCATGATTATGCCCCGCACCTTTGCGTAGCTGCGGTCCTCGAAATTCTTAACAGCCTTGTTTATGTTGTTTGCCGCATACAGCGCCATCTTTTCACCCGAAGTAACTATAAGCACCTTGTCGGCATAGCCCTCACGGATAGGTGCTGCAAAACCGCCGCACACAACGTCGCCAAGCACGTCATAAAGCACCACATCGGGCTTGAACTTCTCAAACAGTTCCAGTTCCTCCAGCAGCGCAAAGGTGGTGATTATGCCCCTTCCCGCACAGCCGAGACCCGGTGTGGGTCCGCCTGTTTCGATGCAGAGTATCCCGCCGAAGCCCACCTGACTTATCTGTTCGATGGAATCAGGTTCGTCATCATGTTCACGCATATAATCCATAACGGGAGTGACAGGTGTGCCGCCCAGCAGGTTGATGGTAGAATCTGCCTTAGGGTCGCAGCCTATCTGTATGACACGCTTGCCGAGACTTGCAAACGCAGCAGCAAGGTTAGCGGTACAGGTAGATTTTCCTATGCCGCCCTTGCCGTATATCGCCAGTTTTATCATTCAAAAAACTCCTCATTCATTTTACTTTATTTATTGCGAGTACAAGATCATCCAGAAAGTCATTACACGTAGGATCTTTCATATCCTTTGCAAAGCATCTGCCCGAGAAAGCGAAGTGGGGCAGTTCGATAAGCCTGCATCCCTCGGGTATGATGTATTTGTACAGGGGGTCTGCCACGACTTCCTTAATGCCGCGGTCTTTGATATATGCCTTGATATCTTCCTCGGCATATAGGGGCATATCCTTTTTATCGGGAGAAAGTTCTGCATCTATATCCGGGGGACATATAACATCTACCGCATGGCGGGTCATTATAGACCATTCAAAGGCTATCGACCCTGCAAGCACAGCCTCGCCTATGACAAGGCGCTCGGCTCTTTCGTCAGTAGATCTGCCACGGCACATTGCTGCCATCATTCTGCTTATGCCGTCATGGGCAGTTTCATACATAAAACTGCCCAGGGCACCTGCCTGTATCGTATCACCCAATGGCACGCCGCAGATATAGGGTATACCGAATTCCTTTTCCATATACCTCGCTGCAGGAAGCCCGCAGTAGGATACCACGAGATTCACATTTGCAGAGGCTGCTTTGCGTATCTCATCGAGAGTGCCGCCCATACCTATGGAGGATATGACTTTCATCTTAGGTCTGCTGTAAAGCTTCTTCATGCTTTCGACTGCCCCTGTAAGCCCGAAATCAAGGGGAGTTGCACCTATGATATTTATGGCGATGCCGTCGAAGTCTTCCTTTGGCATATCATGCACGAACTCCTTCACCAGTGCCAGCAATGCTTTTGATGCGCCGTCAACATACGAGCGTGTGCCGTTGGTCTTGATACCGAAGGTGGGTATGCCTGTGCGGTGCTGTATATCCTCTGCCACCGCACGGTAGTCAAAGCCCGTCATCATGGGCATGGGTGAGCCGCACAGTGCGATGAACTCAGGCTGTCCGTCCTTAGCGGCAGAAACTATATCCGCTATCAACTTTTCATCATTTCCCATTACCAGGTCAAGCTCTGTCACCGCAGAAATATATATCATCGAACGGCGGTCATACCAGCGTGGCTCATCATGCGTGGAATATGTTGAATTACAGCCCGATGCATCATGCACCACCGTCATTCCCCCGAACTCATACAGCGCCGAGCATACGCCCGAAGTATCCGCCGCATAGCAGGGTATTATCTTACTAACGTTTTTCATAGTTACCTCTTTATATCATCACAGGCAGCTCTCGCAGCCTATACCCTTGTGTGAGATGAGCCTGCGTCTGTCCTTAGGTACAAGTGCAGCTTCCTCAAGCAGTGCTGCAATGGCGGCTATGCCTGTAAAGCCGTAGTATCCGCCGTTCTGCACGATGTTGACAAAATAGTCGGTGCTGAAATAATGTGCAGCCTTCTGTCCTATCGCCACCACACGCTCATGCTCCTCCTCGGGGAAATGCAGCATGTTCACATTGACAGCCGACAATATGGTGATATCGGGTGCAAGCTCTTTGAGCGCATCAAAGGCAGCGCCGTCCTCACCGAGCGTATCGTTTATTATATACCTGACATTGAAGCCGTGTCCGCAAAGCAGCTTTGCCAGCCCGAAAGGCTGTGTCACCGCCGTGAAATCAATGGCTATGGGAGTATCTTCCAGCACAGTCTTCGCCTTTTCAAGTGCAGATACGGCAGCCTGTTCTTCATCGTTAAGGTCGGGGCAAACAACGCCCAGCTTGTCGCAAAGCTTTGCCATGTTCGCCCTTATCTCAGCGGCATCAAAGCTGTTGGGCAGGTACACAGACTGCGCACCCAGCCTTTCCGAAAGCTCCTCGCAGCCCATCGCCGCAGTGGGCAGGTAGGCTATATTTATGCTGCTTTTTGCCATATCAAGGTAATCCTGATAGGTCCTGCACAGCGTGATATCCCGAAGGGTAAAGCCGTTTTTTCTGATGACACGCACAAGCTCGCTGTTTTCATCGGTGGCACGGTCATTTCCCAGTATGCTCACCGACTTCGGATCAAGTCCCACAGGCGTGAGCGCATCGTAAAGCTGCGCACGCATCTTCGCATCGGGTGATACTGTCTTTCTCATGGTGGGTGTCATGTAGCAGTCAGTAAAGTGGATATCGGGAAATTTTTCGGACAGTTCATCGATTATCACATCAAAGTCGCAGCCTGCAAAAAGGTGTATGCAGCTGAGATACAGCAGTATCTGTTTCGGTCTGTAAGACAGCTTTTCTATTATCTCGCTGACGCCGTCAACAACATCACTTTCAAGTGTGCCGTCAAACATATCCTGCTCGGAAACGGATATCCAGCTCATGCGGTCAAGAGCTTTCATCTCTGCGGCGGTCAGTATGACACCACGCAGGCAGCCCTGTGCACAGGCGAATATCTCATGTGTCTCGGGTATCAGCATACCTGTATGCACTATGTTCCACACGCCCCTTGCAGGCGGGTTGTATTCAAGTCCTCCCGCAAAGAAGTCGCCCCTCGCCGCATCACCGAGACGCACGGCAGGCGGGCGGTCAAAACTTACCGGCTTCAGCATATCACACACCTCCGCAGATGGCATACACGCTGTCTGCAATAGCTTTCAGCTGTGCAGCCGCTGTGCTTTCGGAAGCGCTTTGTATCACCGCTCTGCCCTGTTCTTCAGCAACAGGTATATCTTCGCTGCGGTCAAGCGCACCGATAACAGATGTACCGAAGTCAGACGCAAGTTCAGCCGCAGCTGCGTCCTCGTCGGGCACTCCCCTTCTGTTTAGTATTATGCCGCCCAGCGAAGCGTAGCCACGTCCTTTGAAGTTGTCCACCGCCATGCAGATATTTGCAGCTGCATATCTTGACATCTTCTCGCCCGAACAGACAACGAATATCTTATCGGCATAGCCCTTGCGCATCGGCATTGAAAATCCGCCGCAAACCACATCGCCCAGAACATCGTATATGACCACATCGGGCTTGTAGCGCTCATAAGCGCCCAGCTTTTCAAGGCTTTCCAATGCATTGATTATTCCACGGCCGGCACAGCCAAGTCCGGGAACAGGTCCGCCTGCTTCAACGCAGAACACGCCGCTCTCGGTCCTGAACACCACATCATCAAGGGTGAATTTGCCGCCTGTCTTTCTGGTCATATCAAGCACGGTAGGCACTCTTTCGCCGCCGTGCAGCAGCGAGGTCGAGTCAGCCTTCGGGTCACAGCCTATCTGCATGACAGTCAGCCCCTTTGCAGCAAGCGCCGCAGATATATTACATGCAATGGTGGACTTGCCTATGCCGCCCTTGCCGTATATAGCAAATTTTATCATTTAAAGTCACCCCTTGTTATTGCCACCTCATATCCGATGGATTTCATGCGCTGTTCAAGACAGCCCCTGCACTGGGCACTTTCATCGCCCGTGCATATCTTGTTATCGTAAAGCATGTATTTCTTCCTGACAGCCGCAGGCGAAAGGTTTGGCATTATGACATTTGCGCCTGCCTTCACGCCTGCTTCCCTGCCCAGCGGGTTAATGGTGCCCAGCGCAGTCGTGGCAGGCAGCAGCACCCTCGGCAGAAGTATCCTGCACAGACTCAGCAGGAACAATGTCAGTTCATAGCTGCCCTTAGGTTCGTCCCTGAAAGGTGTATCCTTGTGGGGAAGAAAGGGTCCTATGCCTATCATCTCGGGCTTGAAGCTCTCAAAGAACAGCATATCCTCAGCTATGCATTCAGCTGTCTGGTAAGGCGAACCCACCATTATGCCCGCACCTGTCTGGTAGCCCAGTTCTTTCAGCTGCCGCAGACATTCCATGCGGTTTTCCCACGACATCTCAGCAGGGTGCAGCTTTTCGTAGTGTGCCTTGTCAGCTGTTTCATGACGCAGCAGATATCTGTCAGCGCCCGCTTCACGCAGTGCCTTGTATTCTTCAAACTCCAGTTCACCCAGCGAAAGTGTAACAGCACAGTCGGGGTGACGTTCTTTCAGCCTTTTCACTATCCCGCAGAGAGTCTCGCAGGAGTAGCTTTTATCCTCACCGCTTTGCAGCACAAAGGTGCGGAATCCCAGTTCATAGCCCTCATCACAGCACTCGACTATCTCATCTGCCGTCAGCCGATAGCGCTGCGCATTGGTATTCGACCGCCTGATACCGCAGTACAGGCAGTCGTTCTTACAGACGTTTGAGAACTCTACTATCCCTCGTATGAAGATCTTTCTGCCGTAATGTTCAATGCTTATTTTCTGTGCGATGCCTGCTGCGTACTCCCTGTCATCATCGGTGTACTCTGTCAGCACCGTCACCCATTCTTCCTTATCAAGATGCTTTTTTTCATCAAGCTTATCAATAAGTTCCCTGACTCTGCTCATTTTTTTACTCCGTTCCCGACCTTATCGGACTGTTAGTTTTTTCAGCTGTCATCTGTGCGTGCATGATGGCGGCAGTATACATACCTACCTTTTCCTTCCTGGCTTTGCTCGGCAGATGTGTCACATTCTCAAGCATGACAGGCTGTGTGCCCGAATCATCAAATACTTCCGCCATGACATAGGCAGTGGCGTTCCTGCCGCTGTTTTTATGGTAATAAACACGTTTTATATTTTCTATCCTAGCCATCGCCTCGCCCTCAACGAACAGATATCTGCTGCCCATCATAACAGGGCTGCCGCTGAGGTACCGTGCTGCCAGGAAGTCTTCAAACACCGCATCTATGCCGTCACAGGCTATGATCTCCTTTGTGCGTTCAAGCTGAGGAATGTTACCACGCTTGAATACCAGGACACCAAACAGCGCCACGCATACGCCGAGTATTATTATCATTATCCCGCCGCTGAGCGCTTCACTGCTCATAAAACATAAAACTATCCCCAGAAGTGCCATTGCCGAACCTGCAAGCACGCCTATCATTCTTTTGCGTTTAAGTGCCCCCACAGAAAATCTCTTTGACAATCCCAGGAAATCATCTATCGTCCTGTATCTGTCGCCCTCTGTGCCTTCCCTGTCGAAAAATCCAAGTATATCTTCATGTCTTTCCATTCCGAACCTCCCGTACCGTTACACCTCGAAGTCATCGTCTATTTTTTGAAGTATGTGTCTAGCATTTTCGATCGGGGCAACTATCTCACGGAATTTCTGCTCCCTCGTTGACTGCCTGAATCCCGACAGCGTAACTATATCCACTTTTTTTATCCCGCTTTCGTCCCTGACCTCAGCGCATGCGAAATAGGTGGTGCCGTCATCATCGCTTTCCTCCCTGATAAAGAACCTTGATATATCCCTTATACGGTAAAGGCAGTCGCCTTTTTTGAAAATGTAGGTGCAGCCAAGCAATATCTTTGTGCCCTGAAGCTGCCTTGCATGCACCAGGTCGTCATAGACCTTCTCCAGCCCGTCAGCCGAAATGATTCTGTCAGAACGCACCATTTCAATGAACGGTGTGCTGCCGTACACTTTCAGCATATAGATACCCACGCCTATCAGGAATGCGGCAATTATCAGCCGGAACAGTCCCCCGAGAAAGGCACCGCCGTATGCCATCGAACGAACGACCCAAATCGCCGCACCGATGATAGTTAGGCCGCCAAGCCCGAAGCAGATCGAACAGGCTATGATCTTTGTTCTTTTTACAGCGGCGGGGCTGAACCTTTTTGTAAGCGCCAGAAATCCATCTATCTTGCTGTACATCTGCGCATCTCTGCCGCCCATATCATAATAAGATATTATCTCCTTCTTATCCATCAACTGACCTCCGTTCGGGTCACAGGGCTGTTATTCCAGCCTTATCTTTGCAGACTCTATCGGCTTGTTTATCGCTTCAAACTGGTTCTGCCGCTGTACCTTTATGGCACTCAGCTTACGCAGTTCAAAGGTTTCCGAACCGATCTCATCGCTGATATCAGCCTCGCAGTAATATTCGGTGTCATCGCCCGAAGTCTCGGTGCTTATATAGCATTTCTTCACGTCGCTCATACGGAACATGAACTTGCCCTGCCTGAACAGGTACCTGCTGCCGATGAAAACATCGCTGCGTTCGATACGTGTGCAGTGCATCAGGTCATCGTAGACTGCCTGCACACCATCGGAATTTATGATGCTCTTGGCTCTCTCCATCTCCGAACTTTTACCGCCGTTCAGCACAAAGCCGAAAACAATGCCTATCACCACAAACACTGCTGCACCGACATAAGCCTTAGTCTGCCCGAACAGCAGCGCTATACCCACACACACCGCAGCGCCTGCCAGTGCGATGACAAGGCTTATCGTCCTTGACTTTGCTGCACTTTTCCCGCCGAACCTTTCTGTCAGCCTGAGAAACTTGTCTATCTCACGGTACTTGTCGGCATCTGCGCCAAGCTTGTCGTAAAAAATATTCTTGTCCTTCATATCATACCTCAATTTCTATAAAAGCCCGGGAAGTATCTCCAGACTTCTCTTCAATATGCCGTTCATATATGCTATCGCTATGCCGTAATTGGTCACAGGCACGCCTGCTTCCTCAACCGTCATCATACGGCTGCTCATTTCACGGGCGTTCAGCATGCAGCCGCCGCAGTGTATCACCAGTGCGTAGTCAGTCAGGTCATCGGGGAACTCTCTGCCCGAGGAAAATTCCAGCCTGAACTCCTTGCCTGTGTACTTTTTCAGAAGCTTTGGCATCTTGACCGTGCCGATATCCTCGCACTGACGGTGGTGTGTGCAGCCCTCGGATATCAGTATCCTGTCGCCGTCTTTAAGACCGTCTATCGCCTTAGCGCCCCTCACCGCAGGTTCAAGGAAGCCCTTGTACCTTGCCATAAGTATGGAAAAAGATGTGAGCTTTATATCGGCGGGGGTATCTGCATTTGCCTTTGCAAACACCTGACTGTCGGTTATCACCACCGCAGGCTTGGGTGAAAGCTGTTCCAGATAGCCTTTCAGCTCGGTCTCCCGACAGGTCAGCGCAGCTGCACCGTGTTCCAACAGGTCACGTATCACCTGCTGCTGCGGAAGTATCAGTCTGCCTTTCGGCGCTGCCTTGTCTATGGGGATACACAGCACTGCCAGTTCGCCCTCGCCTATCAGGTCGCCCACCAGCTGCCTTGACTGTTCCTTGAACTCGCTCAGCTGTGCAACCTTTTCACGCAGCTCATTTATATTCTTTTTCTCCAGCGCACTGACATATATCTCGTGCTCACCGACTTCGGGCACACTGTCCAGAAGATCGGACTTGTTCTTTGCTATGACGTATGGTATCCTGCGTTTTTCAAACAGCTCTATCAGCTGTTTTTCGCTGTCATCGAGCTGCCTTGTGCAGTCGGTGACCAGCACGGCGCAGTCAGTCTTGCCGAGCACCTGCGAAGTCTTTCTGACACGCATCTCACCCAGTTCGCCCTCATCGTCATATCCCGGGGTGTCGATTATCATTACCGGTCCCATCGGCAGAAGTTCCATCGCCTTGTAAACAGGATCGGTGGTGGTGCCTGGGGTGTCGGATACTATCGCAAGCTCCTGATTTGTGAATGCGTTTACCACGCTGGATTTTCCTGCATTCCTGCGTCCGAAAAATCCGATGTGCACCCTCTCGCCCGAGGGGGTATCGTTCAATCCCATGATCTCATCTCCTTTACGGTAGGTCATACTGCGTTCCATCTTGCGGATATTATCCACATTGCAGCATAGGTGTGAAAAGCATAAAAATACCCGTGTTCTCCTGAAAAAGAGAGCACGGGCAGATATACCGATACAGACCCTCGGGACATAGCTGCCCTCGGGCTGAGTGTGCGTACTGCTTTCGCCTCAAAAAAACATTTCGGCGTCAGGAGATGCAATGAATATTGATTTTCAGGTCTCCGCCGTCAGCTTTGCTTAGGCTCAGACCGCTGAATATACCGTTTTTGCTGTAACACCGCTCAGTCTGCCTATCTTGCCGGCAAGGGTGTTTATCTTGTCCTGCGGGGCATCGATGGCGATGCTGATGATGTTGACCTTTTTGGTGCGGTACGGTACGCCCATCCTGCCGATGATATACTCACCGAATTCATGCAGGATAGCGTTTATGCTTTCCACAGTGCTTCCGTCCTCGATAATGATAGAGATCACAGCAACTCTTGTCTGCATGATCATGATCCTTTCTATCGGTGTCAGCCACCGTGAAATATTTTGTTTTTACATTATAATTATATCATGTATGCAACGGTTAGTCAAGCATAACTCATACATTTTTAGTGAATATTATCCGTAAAAATGCACCAAAAAGTTATGATGCCGACAAGCTTTGTCCTCATCGCCCACAGATGCAGACCTTCAAAGGTAACACTTGACATATTCACAATTCTGTGATATAATCACAATA
>CAMNMO010000042.1 GCA_946544695.1 uncultured Ruminococcus sp.
AACGGTGATGTACAGCCTGTGCTCGGTGTAGGTGCCGACAGAGCTGTTCTGGCACCTGAGGACAGCAGCGAACTGCTGGCTGCATGGGAGTCTGGCAACTTTATCAATGATGCTCCTGCTGAAGCACCCGCAGATGCCATAGATTTCAGAAACAACATCACTGAGGTAAATGTTACGCCGATGGAACTTGACGGCGGCGATTCGACTTCGGCAAACGGCTCGTTCGTTATAGACTATGTGTTCGGGCAGGGAAGCGGCGTTGAAGATGCAAAATACATAACCTATAAGCTGGACACAAATGTGCTGATAGCCGATTCCGACATAGCAGGACCCAATGCTAAGAGTATCGACAATACGCAGAAGTATTCAGCATGGCGAAGTGCTTATCTGGCGGCACACCCCGAAATGACAGATGAGGGCACCACCGCAGGTTACTACACCATCAACCAGTCAACAGGTACGCTGATCATCAAGTTCACTCCTCTGTATCTTGAATACATAAGATCTCAGCACGGTGAATTCCAGGGCAAGATAAACTTTGATGGTGAAGTCCTCAGGGCTAAGGACGAGGACGGTGACCGCACATTCAATCTGGGCGGTACTTCAAAGGATATCTCAGCGACCTTCAACACCCAGCCTGTTGAACTTAACAAGCAGGGCAGAATAGTCAGCGAGGATTATGAAGAACCTCTGATAGAGTGGACGGTAACGCTGACCAACCCGATGGGCTGGTACGATTTCTCACAGGCACATCTGGACGACAAGTATCTTTCACAGGCAGTCGGTGATATAGTTATAGAACCCGCAGGTGCAGGTACTTACAACAGTGCAACTAATAAGATCGACCTGAATGATACCAATGATACAAGCGTAAAGGTAACTTACTTTACAAAGGGCATCCCGGGTCAGGACGCTGAAAATAAAGTCAACTTCAAGGACGACAGCGGCATCATCAAGGATAAGCAGGCTGAACATACAGTCACTATCCCCGACAGCAGCAATATAAGTATAGCCAAGAGTGCGACACCGTCCTATGAGATAGACGGCAGAGCAGGCGAGGACGGCTACCTGCTGTGGACGATGACAATTACCAAGAATTATGGTGCAGACCTCAGCGGATTTGAGATAGCCGATTCGATGTGGACCGAAGCGGCAGGCTTCGGCGGCATAACCGAGACCATACCGCCAAATGCACTCAGTCCTGTGGCAGACGGCAAAGCAACAGTCACAGGCAGCGATGTCAAGGGCAGACTGGTAATAACCTATAAGACCTTAAAGGGCGCAGACTGGAACAGTGTCAAGACTCATGAGAATACAGTTACAGTCACACCTCCCGGTGATGACCCTCAGCCTGAGACAACAACTGTGACAGGTACTTATGATGATACCGCACTGGCAGATATCACCAAGAGCGGTGAGTTCGATATCAACTCCAACTCGATAGTATGGACTGTTGAGGCGTGGACAAAGAATAACAACAAGCTTTCGCTGAGTGAGTATGAGATACAGGACAATCAGTTTGCAAATGCCGAAAATATCACCATACTCTCAGCACAAAGCAGCAGCGGCAATGCGGCGGCTGACAGTCTCACCGCACAGAAAAACGGTGATACTATCAAGATAGTCGGCGCAGATGACCTGACGAGAGTGAAGTTCAGTTACAGCATCAAGCTGACTGATGAGGAGATATCCGACCTGACCAAGCTGGCTGACGGCAATAAGAAGTCATTCCCGAATACCGTTACCATCAAGGATCCCGAGAACCCCGAGGGCGGCAAAACGGTTGAGACTGATGTTAAGGTCGATAAGCTGCAAAACCGTGTCGGCAAGAGTATCGTCGGTGCAAGGAACAAGACCGATACAGGCTATAACGGACATTCCGAAAAGCCTGCGTCACTTGACCCCGAGACCATCAGCTGGTCGGTTTCGATCGACAGTTACTCCAAGCTGAGTGCAACCCCCTATACCGATACGATATCGTCAACAGGCGGCAGCCATTATCTGGCAGAAGAGTTCCCGAGTGACTTTAGGATCTATGCGTCAAACACAAAGGGCGGCACAGATAATCAGCTGGTAAACGGCACAGACTTCACCGTGACTTACACAAGAACTGACGACAGGATAACAGGCTACACCATCAACTTCAATGAAAGTGCAGATGCTTACCGTTATCTGTCATTCGGGTATGATACTAAGGCAGACACTCTGTCGGTAGACCCCGATACATCAGCAAGCTTTACCAATGAGGGCACCATAGGCGTGGGCACTGACGGTCATGATACCTATGAGTTCACGAGAGAAAAGCTGCCCACGGTAACGCTGACCACAGATAAGATCTGGCATGACCCCGACAGTGAGCACAGAAAGAACGTTTCGGTGACGCTCTATCAGCGTGCAGGCACATCGGGTGCATGGGCGGTATATAACTATCCCGCAGACTCAGGCAGAAGCTCAACAGTTGAGCTTACTTCTGCCAACGGATATAAGTGTGACTGGGGCGAACTGCCAAAGTATACCGATGACGGTACGCTCACACCCTACTATTATAAGATAGTTGAGGATACATCAAATATATCCGATGATTACACCGAAAGCTATTCGTTCAATACCGATAATGGCGTGAACGAGAGCGGCAGCCTGAACGTGACCAATACCTATAACAAGGTCTGCATCACAGTCGATAAGACATGGGCTGACGGCATAACAAAGTACCCTGTAAATGTACAGCTTGAGCGCAAGGCTGTGAACGGCGGCGATAATGAGTGGTCGCCCGTTGACGACAAGACCGCAGTGCTTGATGACAGCAACAGCTGGCATACAGTATTCCACGATCTGGACAAGGGCTATGTTTACAGAGTAGCCGAAACAGCCGAGACTGAGCAGACTAACCTTGAAAACGGCGTAAGGTCTGTGAATTCAGCGGTCAACGGCGTAACCGAGTCATCGAACATTACCATACACAACGAGCAGGACGTCACAAATATCACCGCCCGCAAGAAGTGGGATGGCGATGAACTGCTGAGTGCGGAAGACCTTGCAGCAGTGAGACCCTCAAAGGTCACATTCATGCTGAAATACCGCAAGGACGGCGAATCTGACTGGAAAGATGTAACTGCCGATATGCTTGGCGGACAGCCTGCATCTAAGGATATAACTTCGGCTGACTGGAATGCTGCCGCTGCCTGGACAGGGCTGCCGAGCCGTGATAAGACCGACGGCAGAGCGTACTTCTACAACGTGGAAGAAGAACCCGTTGCGAATTATCAGAGCACATGGAGCGGCATAGGCAGGAGCGACAGCGGCGACCTGACAGTTGTGAACACTTACGACAACTACATGTTCGGCGTTGCAAAGAGTTATTACGATGACGGTGGTCATGAAAATGACAGACCTGATGAGATAACCTTCAGGCTGGAATACAGAAAGGTGAACCGCAATGACGGCGACCCCGACTGGAGACCTGTCGGAGAAAGTGCCACAGTTACTCTCCACAAGGACAGCAACAATAATTACGATACACAGAAGTGGGATCCTCAGCCGAAGCAGGACGAGAGCGGCAACGAACTGGAATACAGGATAGTTGAGCTGAATGTCCCAAATGACTTTGATGTTGAAGCACCGACTTCCATGAGAAAGAGCGGCACCTATACGGTCGCCAACAGATCGAACAGGATAAGCATATCTGTCAACAAGACCTGGAAACCGAACGTTAAGAACCGTCCGAACAAGATAAACTTTACTCTTGAAAGACGTTCCGATCTCACCGACTGGGAGGAGGTAAGCTCAGGTTCGATAAACACCGCTTACGGTGACGGACGTACCGAGATAAAATACCTCGAACAGTATGATGATAAGGGTCATGCTTACTATTACAGAGTAGTTGAAGCTGAAATGGACGGCTTCACACCGACCTACTCCGCTGTAAACGCTGATTCGTTCAGCGAGGAGGATGGCGCAAGGTTCACCCGTGACGGCAGTCTGAATATCTACAACGATGACAGACTTGTTTATACCAAGACAGCTGTTGATTATGATGATGACCGCAGCATACAGTACATATCAGAGCAGAATGTCATGGAAGGTACCTTTGACATCGACGGCGACGGTATTGCAGAGGACATATACATCTTCAAGTATAAGCTGACGACTTCGGGCACAGGTGTATTTGAAGACATCATTCCTGCGGGATATACGTTCCTGTATTCTGAAAATCCATACTATGATCCTACGGGCATGAATGCCTATGCACCGAAATTTACAATGGATAACAATAATGGTTTCATGAAATTTTGTTCTTCGATGGAAGTATCGGATTTCAGTTCAAACGCATCATTCTTCTATGATAGTGCGGTGAATAAGGTCTACTTCAATATGCTCGGCAGGGGTACTATGACCTACTACATTGCAATACCCGTTGAGAACTTCCCCGAGATGACTTCATCAGGTGTTACTATCGAGAACACTGTTAAGTCTGTTGAACCCGAGGGTGAAGAAGTCAAGGCTGACCTGAAAGTAACCGCAGACAAGGACTACATCGACAAGGATTATGTTGTGAAGAAGGGCAGCGAGTCATCATCTAATGTGACTTACTCCATCGACATCAACCCCGAGTCGAAGAACCTTTCCAAGAACGGCAGCAACATAACAGTCGAGGATATGTTCTATATCAACGGCTATACAGAAGCTACCGATTATATCGATGCTTTCTCAAAGAGCGGCTACAAGCCCGCAGCAGGGCAGAGTACCATCAATGTGACTGCTTTATCGAATGTCCCCAACGGCTCAGACATCGTGCTGACCCTCCAGGGTACAGCAGGCAAGAAGGTCGGCGCAGTGGTCAAGATAAACGGCAATGTCGTTTACACACCGACCGACAGTGATGTGTTTGACAGCAGCGGCTTGTGTGATATAAGGTTCAGGACCAATACCGAGCTTACCGCAAACGGTACGAGCATCGTGGTCGAGAACAACAACACGGGCGACGGCTATTCAGCTGTTTCAAGAGTTGACGTCAAGGGCGCTTCAAAGGAGGGCACAGCCCATCAGTACAACAGCGCACAGAACATCATGGATGCGAACCTTGAAAGCATAGTAGTCAGGGACGCTGAAACGGGCGCTGAGCTTGAAAAGGGCAGCTACGAATACGAAGTTGTTCAGGCACCGGGCAGAACAGTGGTTCACGATCTTACCAAGACCGCTGACGCCGTTGTTGAAAACGGCACATTCATATTCGGTCAGGGCAGTGATATCCATAAGGGTACCATAATAAGCCTTAAGCTCACAGGTACCCCGAATGAGAAAGTCAACGGCTTCTATTGGGCGGGAAATCAGGACGGCAATACGATACCCAATACTGATTTCGATGACAGCTGTGTATTTGATGCGAAAGGCGAATTCATATTCAATTACACCATACCTGTCGACCTGCTTGTGGCTAACTGGAATTCAACAGGATTCAGGATACGCAATGCTAACTATCAGGGCAACATAACAGGTTATGAAGTGCTGAAAGCAGAGTACACGGAACAGGTTTTCGATTCTGATTCCTATATCAGATTCAGCCTGCCTGACGGCAAGCACATAACCATAGAGTATACCTATGCACTCAGGACTAATGAGAATACCCCCGGAAGTACGCAGACAGATGCGATACCTGCTTCGGGTACAAAGATACTGACTTCCAACAAGGCTGTCATCTATGCCGATGACAGAACAGAGAGGTCTGAATCAGTCAATAATGAGCTTTTGCTTGAATACAACAAGAACAGTGCTCAGAACGAATCATCGGGAATGCCTGTCATCAACAAGGTAAATCTGGGTAACTTTACCATTGATTCGCTTTCGGCAGAATTCAGGATAGCTAAGTTCATTGGCGGCAGCTGGGTATACGCCAACGAATTCAAAGAGGGTACAGGCGACGTTTACGACCTGGTATTCGATGAAGCTAACAAGATCATCGAGACTGAGGATAAGCTTCCCAACGAAGCAGGCATCGTGGCACTCAGCGGCAAAACTAAGGTAAGGCTCGATGCCCATACACTCTACAAACTGGTAGAAACGAAAGCACCTACTGGCTACAAGCCTTCTCCTTATGAGAGCGACCCGAATGTCAAGCTTTCGGATATGGAAGACTTTGTATTCTACTTTGTAAATGCATATTCAAAGAACTACACTGATATACCCGACGGATTCGATATTTCTGTTGCAGAAAAGGTCAGCGGCTACAACGCTGCGGAAGTCCCCAATGTACAGCTTATCGATATAAAGGCTGTAAAGAAGTGGGAAGGACAGTATTCACCCGAAGGTATAGACGGAACTGTAAGATCGAGAGTTCAGCTTTTCTGGTCTTACAAACAGTCGGCGACCATACCTGCGGACGCAGTACTTGCCGACAAGGATAAACTGAAGATAGATGATGCTGATTTCACCAATACCTACTGGATAACAGCAGGCGATGAGAGTACTTCATCAGCACTCTGGCACGATCTCCCCAACGGTCTCAACGGTGAAAGGATATACTACTACATCAAGGAGACTGCTTATTCCATAGGCGACAGCGAATACATGCTCCAGCCCGACGGAACGTTCAAGGAGAAAACGAGCGGCATCATCGGTTCATACCAACCTATCTACACAGGCAACGGCATCGGCATTAATGAGACCGATGCACCCGCTGAGGTAGAGATCAACAACTCGCAGTCACTCGTCATAACAAAGGAGTGGCACGATATCGACAACAAACTCGTTCCCGGAGATCAAGTTGAGTTCAACGAGGTCGGCTTTGCACTGTACGGTGTCGATGACCGTGGCAGAAAGACCGATGCTCCGCTGATAACAGGAAAGATCACAAAGGCTGATAACTGGACCGTTGATCTCTCCGGCAGACCCGAACTTGAGGGTTACAGTGATTTCGTCATAGAAGAAGTCGTTGATGACCCGAGCTACGGTCTTGACCTTACCAATGAACAGGTAAGGACGCTGAGAAAGATGTATTCGGTAAGCTATACCAAGAACATCAATAACGGTACAGGCGAGATAAGGCTCAACAACAAGAACAGCACACCAAAGATCACCACGCTGTATGTGGATAAGAAGTGGGCTGATACTAAAACAGGTCAGCACCCCGATATCACAGCAAGGATCTATAAGACGCTGTTCAGATGGAACGATGAAAAATCACCCACAGAAGCCGAGCTTAGAGAATCTGAACTGTTTGACACGGTAATACTCAATGCTGGAAACAGATGGAGCTATAAGCATGAGAATATACACTATGTTCTCACAGAAGCTGAACTTGCTTCACTTTCAGCTGCGGACCGTGAAAGACTTGATAAGAAGGAACCCCACTGGTGGTACTACGTTATAGAAGAACCGCTCAGCGGAGAATTTGCAAGCTATACAACAGAATACGACTACGAAGGTGATAAGAACGGAGTTTATGTTGACATCGTCAACAGACAGTCCGACAGGATAATGATCGAGAAGGAGTGGCTCAATTCCGATAACGTTTCTATCGACCCGATGCTTACAGTCGAGCTTTACAGAACGACCACTCCCACAGAGGCTCAGAAGGGCATGAACGGTGTTCCCGACCTGACTGCGGCAGGCTTTGAGAAAGTCAAGAACATTACACTCAAGGCTGAAGACGGCTGGAAGCTGACGCTTTCAAATCTGCCCAAGCAGGACAGCAGTTCAAAGGATTACTACTACTTCATCAAGGAACCCGACGGAAGCTTCTATGATGTCTCTTACGCAAACAACGGTCTGACGATGAACAGTAATGACGGTAACGTCATAAAGCTGACAAATACCGTCAGGACCATAGACCTTAAAGTCAGAAAGGTCTGGTCTGACGGCGACACTATCGACCATACTGCTGATGACATCGTGATAAAGGTCACAAGGACAAAGGGTACGCCTCCTGACAGTGACCAGACGCTGACGATGCAGGTCGATGAAAGCACAGTTTATCTGAGACCCGATGAAAGCATAACACTTGATGTGGCAAACTCTGAACTCTTCACAGTTATGTCAGCCGATACAAGCTCTGCTGTTGCAGAGGCTGACGGCGGCAAGGTGAAGATAACGGGTGTCACCGATGGCACAAGAACTATCGTGACGGTAACAGACAAGGCAACAGGCGTTAAGCGTGTTATCCCCGTTATCGTGACATCGCAGCCGCTGCCCGTGCTGACATTGGATACCGATGAGATAACAGCGGGCGAAACAGCAGGCATGACAATAACGATGTCCGATGGTTCGGCTGCAAGCTCACCGAGCTTCACAGTGACCGAGGGCAGCATGGACGGTCTTGAATTTGATGCTGATGCAGGTACTGTAAAGGGCATCAGGGCAGGCACCTACAAGTTCAAGGTGAATGTCAACGGCAAGGAGTCCGATGAAGTTTCGCTGACAGTTTCACTGCCAGGAGATTTCACAGTTCCCGCAGTCATCAATGTTGAGCCGAACGGCACAGAACAGATCACTCCCGACCCGCCTTATGGTGATTTCACTTACAGCGTGGTCGAAGGCGATGCGGTAACAGTCGATGAGAACGGCATGATAACAGCAGGCAGTGCAATCGGCACAGCAGTTATCGAAGTCACAAGAAGCGACATGCCCGACAGCCCCAAGCGTGTGACTGTCAATGTTAAACAGATGGGCGTTACTTATACGCTGGGAAAAGAAGAAACAGTTGCACTTGAAAACAAACCGATAACCAAGATCATTGTTGATCTGGAGAGCGGTACGAACAGCTTAGGTCTTAAACTGGCAGGAAGTTATACAAATGGCTGGTATGATGGTAATGGTAGTATTGCATCAATAACTATGGCGAATAATGACCCGAATAATGCTAAAATCGAACCCGCTAACGGGGTCAATATTGATGCAACTGTCGTTTGCAGTGACGGAGTTCTTACAGTACAGTTTGCAACTCCTGTAACAGCTGCTAAACTCATATCTGCACCCAATTGGGCTGTATCAGGATACTCTTATTCACAATACAATGTCACCGTATTCTACGAGGACACTGCTTCGGCAAATGCGGCACCTAAGTTGTCTATGATGAAGCGCTCGTTGATGGCAGCTTCGTCACCTGATAAACAGACAGTTAACTACAATCCCGATGCTACCTTTGATAAGGACGGCTACATAATAGTCGAGCTGAGACCCTCACAGGGCGGCAAGCTTTCAGAGGTCATCAATGATCTTCCCGTATGTGATAAGTACGGCGTTCGCTATTACTATCAGGCGGAAGAGATAGTCGGCAAGCTTGGCTACGAGGCGACTTACGAATACTCGGGCGGAACTGAAAGCACCAGCATTAATGCTGAAAGCGCTTTCAATAACAACGAAAAGCCTGAGATAACAGTCACCAACACCAAGCAGGAATCCGAAGGCACGACCCTCCCCAACACAGGCGGAACAGGTACGGCACCCTATACAGCGGCAGGTGCAGTTCTTTGCAGCACAGCTGCGGTTATCTACGTTGCGAAACGGCGCAGGCGCAAACAATAATGACCGTTAAATAAACCTGCGCCAATTGCGGCGCAACCACAAAATCTATATTGCAAAGGAGAATGAATTATGACTAATTTTAAGAAAATCACAAGCGCAGCAGCTGCAATAATGATCGCAGCAACAATGATGGCAGGTACAGTGGCTTTTGCAGCCCCTGATAGCACACCCACTAACTACACGATATCTGTTAATGCAAATACCAAGAGCACATACAAGGTTTATCAGCTGCTGACAGGCAAGTTCGAGACACCTGCGGGTGAGACCGATAAGGTGATAGTTGATGCCGAAACCGGTAGTTCAGTGAAAGCGGGCACCAATGTTGATGACGTGCTTGCAGTACTTGTTGACGCTGACGGCAGAGCAAATGTCACAAAGGACAGTGTAGATGAGCTTAAAGCCCTTGTCAATGAAGCAAGCCCGATCACTACCCTCAGTGCTGTTGAAACCTCTGTGGTAGTTCCTCTCGGCTACTATCTGGTAATTGAGGAACAGAATCCTGATACAGCAGCTATACTGAAGATAGTTGATGATGATCTCAGCATCGCATCTAAGCTGGGCGGCGTTACATTCGAGAAGAAGTTAAAGGACATCAACGACACTGTAGATGATAATATTACCGATAATCACTGGCAGGACGGTGCAGACCACGATATCGGCGATGCTGTTCCTTTCCAGCTGAAAGCAACTCTGCCTGAGAACGTTGACCAGTATGAAGGTTATTATCTGAATTTCACAGATAATCTTAATGATGCTTTCGATGTAAGCACAGTGGACAATGTGGTAGTTAAGGTCGGAGATGAGATAATAGATCCAAATACCTTTGAAGGTTCAAATAAGGGTTACGATTGGGCAATAAATACAGCTTCAAACAGCTTTACACTCACTTTCCCCGATATCAAGCATGTAGCTGATAAAAAGGGTATCGAAGCCAATGATGCCGTAGTTACAGTTGAGTATACTGCTGTACTGGGTGATGCTGCTGCTGTTGGCACAAACAATGATAAAGTCACATACGGCAATGACGGCAACGAGAATACTGCTCATGCTACATATTCCAACAACCCCGAGTTTGATATGTATCCGAAGGTGGGTCCTGGCGATGTAGTCGGCGATACCGACGAGAATGATGATGAAAACACCAACAAGCCTGATAATCCCGAGGATAAAGATGGTGAGACTACTGAAACTGCTAATGATACAGTTGTAGTATTTACCTACAAGACCGTTATCAACAAGGTCGATGAGAACGGCGATCCTCTTAATGGTGCAGAATTCAAGCTTAGCAAGAAGAATACTGCTGGTGATTACGAAGAGGTCGGAACAAAGATCTTTGAAGGAACTGTTTTCACATTCTACGGTCTTGATGACGGTGAGTACAAGCTGGAAGAGATCACGACACCTAGCGGCTACAAGGGCATTGATCCTATCGAATTCACCGTAGTAGCTGAACATGATGGCGAATACGGATTTGATGCAGAGCTTGCTAAACTTAATACCCTTACCGCTAATAATCTGGGCGAAAACGGTGATCCTGTGACAGGCAATGTCAATACAGGTATCATTGCGACCAGCATCGAAAACACCAAGGGCTCCAAGCTCCCCGAGACAGGCGGCATCGGTACCAAGCTGTTCTACGCTATCGGCGGCGGTCTGACAGGTCTGGCAGGCATCGCACTGATAACCAAGAAGAGAATGTCCAAGAAGAACTGATCTCTACTATTTAACCATACTCGTTTGAACCGCATGCGCCCCGCCCCATAGGCGGGGCAATTGCGTTTGACATCAGGGAGGTCTCCATGAGCAAGAAAAAAAATATCATCACGAATGTTCTGCTGGTACTTATGCTGCTCGTGGGGCTCTCCGTGATGCTTTACCCCACCGTCAGCAACTGGTGGAACAAGAATATGACGTCCCGTGCAATCTCGGTATATAAGGAAACTGTCACCGATACCGATGACGACACCATTTTTCAGATGCTCGCAGAAGCTGACGCCTATAACAAGCGCCTTGCAGCGCTGCGTGCGCCTTTTTCCGAATACGACAAGATACCGGGCTACGATGATATCCTTGACCTGACAGGCACAGGCATAATGGGCTACATAACCGTGCCCGCCATGAATGTTGAACTGCCCATCTATCACGGCACCGGCGAAGGTGTGCTGAACATTGCATCGGGTCACCTCAAAGGTTCGTCGTTCCCTGTGGGCGGCGCTGATACACATTCTGTCATCTCGGCGCACCGTGGTCTGCCGTCGGCAAGGCTTTTTACCGACCTTGATAAGCTGGTGGTCGGTGACTATTTCACAGTGTCGGTTCTCGATCAGGTATATACCTATGAGGTCGAGGAGATAAATATAGTGCTGCCCTCTCAGGTGGAAGAACTGTACATTCAGCCCGACCGTGACCTTGTCACACTGATGACCTGTACGCCCTACGGTATAAACACCCACCGCCTGCTGGTGCGTGCACGCCGTATCGCCACAAAATATGAGGCTCAGTCGGTGCGTGTCCCTGCGGACTGCATTCAGGTAGACCCCATGCTGGTGGTGCCCGTCATAGCACTGCCGCTTATGATAATACTGCTGATATTCTGGTTCGGTGGCAAACGCAGACGTCCCGAATTTGACGAGCTTGGCGTGAGCTATAAATACAGATATTGACAATACGTATATTATGATGCTTTATGCATCAAAACAGCGTTCGAACGTCTGCGAAACGCAGTGATATTGGGAAAATATTGCCTAAAATATTCCAAAAAAGTTAAACTTTTTCTTAAACGGTTGAATAATACACGGGAGTGTGCTATAATGAACGAAGTGATTATTCATAGAGAGAAAGGTTGGTCTTTTATGAAAAAGATTATTGCAGGTATGTCCGCTTTTGTACTTTCGGTGCTCATGCTGACTTCGTGCGGCGGTTCTGCACCCGAGAACACTGTTCACTCCGTGGCAGACCTTGAAGGCAAGAACCTGGGCGTTCAGCTGGGTACCACAGGTGATACTCTTGCAGGTGACGTTGAGGGCGCAAAGGTTGAAAGGTATAATAAGTATGCCGATGCTGTTCAGGCACTCAAGCAGGGCAAGGTAGATGCGGTCATCATCGACAGCGATACAGCATCTGTTTTTGTAAATAAGAATGATGATATCGAGCTGCTGAGCGAGGGCTTCGCTGATGAAGAATATGCCATCTCGATGAAGCTTGAAAACACCGAGCTCCAGAGTGAGATCAACAATGCGCTCAACGAGCTTAAAAATGACGGCACGCTCAAAAATATAAAGGATTACTATGACGGCGAGAATGCGGGTCAGAACAAGTTCACTCCCGATCCGAATGCCGATAAGAGCAAGGGCAAGCTGGTTATGGCTACCAATGCTGAGTTCCCCCCTTATGAGTTCATGGAGGGCGAAGATATAGTTGGCTTCGATGTGGACATGATGACTGCTGTCTGTCAGAAGATAGGATATGAGCTGGAGATCGAAAACATGCAGTTCGATTCCATAATACCTGTTACCGACCTCTCCCCGCTGATAGTTCCTATGC